>NZ_JBCLVL010000016.1:0-133665 GCF_048537895.1 Gordonia sp. CPCC 206044 | reverse complement strand
CCATCACCCGAGGTCAGCCCCCGGAAATCCGGGGTTCCATACACACATTTTGGCCTTTAACCCGAATGTTCTTCCCCCTGTTTTCTGTTCTTCCCCCGCTAGTTGACGGGGGAAGAACAGAAAACAGGGGGAAGAACACTCGGTCACGATCCCCGGTCGGACGCCGGGGCCAACGCACTGCCGACGTCTGCGCTCGACGGGTCGTTATCAAGCCGTTGCCGACGATTCGCAGCCGAATCCGCGCGGTCGACGACGACCACAGCGAGAGCTCGAGTCCCTCGCACACCGAGCGTGGATCGGGCTACTGAACTGCACTTTCAGGGCGATCGTGACGTTCGCCTCCCGCCCCGTTCGACGATGACTCCCCTCACCCTCGGCCCGCTTTCTCAGGCTTCGTTTATGTCCGTGTGAGTAACCTCGCCGTGTCCTTGCCGATACCGCACTGTTACCAAACGAAACGGACATGAACGTGCCACGACACCGACTGAACGCCCAGACCTCGACGCCCGTTTCCCGCGTCCTGCCCGACTCCGCGTCCCGCACCGAGCCCAACGGCCAGCATCGCGCAACCGTCCGCAGCGCCTGGACCACCAAGATGAAGGTCAGCGCAGTGGCCGCCTTTGCCGGCGCCGTGGGCCTGACCGTCGGCGGCACCGCTCACGCGATGGCGCAGCCTGCGCCGCAGAAGCCTGCCCTGCCGGTGAACCTGACACTTCCGCCGCAGCTCGACGACCTCGCGCGCAACATCCTTCCCCCGCACACGTTCGTGCCGGGCCCGGGCCGCGCAGTGGCGCCCGTCAGCGGCACCGTCACCTCTGGCTACGGCCATCGTTGGGGCACCAACCACAACGGCGTCGACATCGCCAACAAGATCGGGACGCCCGTTTATGCGGTGACCGACGGAGTCGTCCTCGAGTCCGGCCCGGCATCGGGCTTCGGTCAGTGGATTCGGGTCCGACAGGACGATGGCACCACCGGCGTCTTCGGGCATGTCGACAAGAGCTTCGTGCACGCAGGCCAGCACGTGAGCGCCGGACAGCAGATCGGCACGGTCGGCAACCGCGGTGAATCCACCGGCCCGCACCTGCACTACGAGGTCTGGGACAAGAACGACAACAAGATCAACCCGCAGGTCTGGCTGAACAAGCGCAACGTTCATCCGTGACCTTGCGCATCGACCTGTTTTCCTGACAGCCGGGGCGCGGCAGCCTCACGGTTCCATGAGGTCGCCGCGCTCTGGTCCCGAGTCCGGGTCGGCGCGGCCACGACTGTTCGCATCATGATTTGGTGTAGCTTGGCCGCGTCAGGCGGCTGTTGACTCTCGGCGAACTGTTCGCCGCAATCTTGCTACGGCGCATCCATCGGCGCCGGATGCACTACAGGAGACGCGGGACTCGAATACTGTCGCAGCACCGACCGAATGTGGTCGGCATGCCGATAGATGTCGACGACCGACTCGATGTCGCGGCGGGTACCGTCCTTGCCATCCTCGAACGTCATCAAGTATTTGACGCTTTTGCCATTCAAATACAGGCGAGCAATCGGCTTTCGATTGTTGTCGTCGAGGAGGACCGCGAAATACGTCTTGGCATCCCGATAGACGACGCGCTCCGGCGCTACCTCGGCGACTGCGATAGCGCGAATGATGTTGTAACCGTCCAACTCCTCATCGGTGGTCACGACGGCAGGGTCGGCCACGGATTCCGCGGGAGGTGTCACGTCCGCCGCCCCGGCAACCGGCACCGCTCGCTCTGACGCGGGAGCCGCAACCTCGGACTGCTGGTCCGCATCCTCGCCGAGTGCAGTCTTCAGCCGATCGTTCACCTGTCCGCCGATATATTGCGCAGCCGCCTTCGCAACAAGAGGTCGGAACTGCTCGATGACCCTTTGCGTAGCCTTCCCCTCATACACCTTGGCCACGAAGTACCGGACCCAATCGTCACTCGGTTCCTTGATCTCGTTTGCGATGATTCGTCGAATACCACCGATGTACTTCAACTCCTGAGCCGCACTGACCACCGAGTCCAGATCAAATGACGCCTTCGAAAGTTTCTCGATCTCGGGCAGCAAGGTTCGGTCCAGATCCAGCAGATCGAAGATCAGGAACGGCTTCTCATCCATCTTGTTCGGCAAGTCACCATCGGTGTACACCTGATATTGCTGACCGTTCGTCAATACCGCGATCCGCGCCGATGTGACTGAGAAATATCGAAATAGCTGAGACGCATACCGAAGATCGAGAGCATCCCCGATCTTCTTGCACTCCATCAGAATTTGAACCTGCCCGTCTTTGAAGATCGCGTAGTCGACCTTCTCGCCCTTCTTAACACCCACATCAGCAGTGAACTCTGGTACCACCTCGGCAGGATCGAACACGTCGTACCCGAGCACATTCGAGATGAACGGCATGATGAAAGCGTTCTTGGTTGCCTCCTCGGTCTCGATGCTGGCTCGCTTGTCCCTGATTTTTGCAGCGAGCGTCTTGATTCCATCGGTCACCATCATTGCCATATACCCTTCCGGTAAGTTTTGGGATGACGATAGTTGACGCGCGAGCCGCCTAATCTGATATTCATCAAAAGCATCTTCGCTGGACTTCAATGGCCATAACGTCAGCAGACCAGTGAGCAGCCGATCATCGGCCCGCTGAGCTCATGAGCTCATGCCCCCGAATTCTTTCGGTATATACCGATCGGACACGGGGTGGGATCAGTCCCACTGCGCCACAAACCGCAGCGGTCTCGATTTCGGCGAGTCCGCACAGCAAGTCGAAAGCGGAGATTGCTGAGATCTCCCCTCGGACAGGTGACGTCACGGCGCGCCTAGTTTCTTTCGTGATCGCCGGGCGCCCCAGCGGCCTATCATCACGTACCCGAACCCAGACCCATCCACCCCCACCACGGTTCCGAATAGCTGGCACCAACACCAGCACACCGAACGGAGCCTTCATGCGCATCTCCCACACGACCCGCTCGCTCGTCATGTTGCTTGCGACGGCAGCCCTCACGATCGGGGCGTTGTTCGTGACCACCGGGCCCGCATCGGCCGCTCCCCTGCAACCGATCCCCAAGCTCGACACAACTCGGTATCTGGGTTCGTGGTGGCAACTCGCGGCCGTGCCGGCCTTCTTCAATCTGAACTGCGCCAAGGACACCAAGGCCACGTACACGCCGATCGACGCCACGACCATCGGGGTGGAGAACACCTGCGCCACGTTCACCGGCCAGCGCAATCGCGTGCAGGGTCGCGCCAGCGTCGTCGACCCGGTCACCAAAGCCCAACTGTCCGTGAAGTTCCCACAGGTCCCGGTCAGCATCGATCCGGGCAACACACCCAACTACATCGTCGCCTGGATCGGTGACGGCAAGACCCCGGACGATCCCTACCGATTCGCCGTCGTCGGCGACCCGACGAGGACGTCGGGATTCCTTCTCTCCCGCGACAAGGTCGTCTCGACGTCGACCCTGCGCATGTTGCGCGGCCAGATCGAGAAGGTGGGCTTCAACTCGTGCACGTTCCTCGTGACACCGACCACGGGCGGCCGCACCGACCACTCCCCGCTCTGCACCGTGTAGTCACTCGAGGTCGCGTTCGCCGACACCCATCGCGCTCGCCCTTGGGGTCGAATTCGCCAGTTGCACAACGATACCCGGCTCCGAAACGTCCCGGATCCGAGTCTTGCGCGGGCCCCAAACCTCCGCTAAACTCGAACATGCGTTCGACATACAGGGGGTGGGCGCGATGGTCGGCGACGTACCGCAGACAGAGATCGTCGCGTTGTACGCCGAGCTGCATGACGTGCTGGACAGGATCGACGCAGCCGATGCGAGCCCCGCGTCGGACACGGAGTCGATCGAGGTCGCAGTCGCGCACGAGCTCGCCGCTCGGCGGATGAGCGGCCTCGGTCATCAACGCGTCCTGGACGTCTCCGATCGCGGCGCGCACATGCGGGCCGGTTATCGGTCACTGCACGATTTCATGGCCGGCCCGTTGCGGATCGCGAACCCGACGATGCGACGCAAGCACATGGAAGCGTTGGTGCCGATGCACTCGCTGCACGGTGAACCACTGCCCCCGAAGTGTCCAGAGACCGCAGCAGCGGTTGCCGAAGGGGCGATCGGCCCGGAGCACGTGCAGAAGATCCTCGAGGCGTTGAATCGTATTCCCGCAGCAATCCCCGCCGAGCACAAGGAGTTCGCAGAACGCACCCTCGCCGAGGGTGCGCGCGAGTTCACACCACGAGGCGTCGCCGAGCTGGGTGCGCGCATCCTGGCCCATCTGGACCCCGATGGGTCGGTCACCGACGACGCAGACCGCGCCCGGCGCCGGGGACTCAGCGTGGGCGAGCAAGACGCCCAGCTCATGAGCACTGTGCGGGGCAGCCTCGATCCCCTGACGCGGTCCATGTTCGATGTGGTGCTCGATGCGTGGGCGGCTCCGGGGATGAACAACCCCGACGACGAGCAGTCGCCGCAGGGCAGCAAAGACGACACCGACCCCGAGGTACTCAAGGACGCCGCCGGACGCGACCACCGCTCCCCGGCCCAGCGCAACCACGACGCATTCAAGGCGCTGTTGACCGCAGTCCTCGACGGCGGGCTCCTCGGGCGCAGTCACCGTGGATTGCCACCACATCTGATCATCAAGATCACCGAAACCCAGCTGCGCGAACAGGCCGGGATCGCCGAGACGGCCGGCGGTGCATGTCTGCCGATCCGCGACGTGATCGACGTGGCCGCCCGCGCCCAGATGCACCTGGCCGTGTTCGCCGATCACACTCCCGAGATCCTCTATCTGGGGCGAGCGAGTCGGTTCGCCAACCGATCCCAACGATTCGCCCTGTTCGCCCGCGACGGCAGCGGCTGCACCTGCCCAGACTGCACCCAGCCGTTCACCCACCTCGAAGCGCATCACGCCCACCGTGACTGGGCCGATGGCGGTTTCACCGACATCAACGCGCTGGCCGGGGCATGTCCACCCGACAACCGGCGAGTGGGCCCCAAACCGGGCCAGTACCGCACCCACATCGTCACAGAAGGCCCCGACACCGGACGACCTGCCTGGACGCTCAACACCGACGCAGGCCAACCGAGCAACCCGCCTCGCATCAACCGGCTCCACCATGTCGCCGAATCCTTCACCCGCCACCTCCACGGCGACACCTCACCACCGGACAAGTCACCACCACACCGCGTCTATCACCGACAAGAAGAACGCCGACGAGTACCACGCCTCGTCTCGGCGGGATGGTCCGTACGCGAAATAGACTGGGACACAGACTCTAACGGCCGGCCACACCACCACAGCTGATTCGCTGTCCGCCGATCACGAGAAGAAGCACTGTCAGATCGAGTAGTCGACTACTCGTGAAGCCTCGGACGGGACGGCGAATCCTATAGCCGTGGACCAGGGAACATCAGCGACAGATCAGCCCCCGGTGGTGCGCGTGACCTGCGACGTCTGCATCGTCGGTGCGGGTATTGCAGGCTTGAACGCCCTGTTCGTCGCCAGCCGGTACCTGCCACCGGGCGGTCGTATCGTCCTGATCGACAAACGAACACGAGTCGGCGGGATGTGGACGGACACCTATCCCTACGTTCGTCTCCATCAACCGCACCCCTTCTTCACCGTCGGCGACATCCCTTGGGCACTGGGCCGGGAGCGGTCCTACCTCGCCACCAAGAACGAGGTCCTCGACCATTTCCAACACTGTCTCGACGCGATCCGCAGGGACGTCCATGTGGAGACCTACTTCGGCGCAAGCTACGAGTCCCATACCGAGACCGACGACGGCGTATGCATAACCTGCGACTCCGACGGCGCGATGATGGAGGTGCGTGCAACGCGGCTCGTCAAGGCTTTCGGATTTCAGATCGAGGCGAATGAACCACTCGCAGTGTCGAGTTCGCGTGTCAGGTCGGTGTCACCGGACACCGGCGACCTACTCGACGGCGCGACCGGCGACAACTCCGATCCCATCTGGATAATCGGGAGCGGCAAGACAGCGATGGACACCGCGCACACGCTGGTCACCACATATCCGTCCCGCGAGGTGCACCTCGTCGCCGGCACAGGAACCTTCTTCATGAATCGCGACGCATGCTTTCCCACAGGCGTCGACAGATGGTGGCGAGGTACACCCGTCAATCGAGTGGCGTATGACTGCGTCCGCCGCTTCGACGGCACCAACGAGGAACAGACCCTCAGCTGGCTTCGAGACACGTATGGCACCGGGGTGACCCCCGAGGCTCGCCATCACATGCTGGGCATCCTGTCCGAAGCCGAAGCTCGCACGATCTCCGCCGGGATCAGTTCGATGACGATGGGCCACTTGGACGACGTCATCGATCACGATGACGACGCCGCCCTCGTCCTCCGCGACGGCACCACGCTGCCGACCCGTGCCGGCAGCGTGATCGTCAACTGCACCGGATATCTCCGCCCGAACGACCGCCCCTATGAGCCGTACATGTCGCCGAGCGGCTCGGTGGTCACGATCCAACCCCAGTCCGCCACGTTTCACCTCACCAGTTTCGCCGGCTACTACCTGACCCATCTGTTGATGCTGCGGTCACTCGCCGACGTCCCGCTCTACGAGGTGGACATGAGCGAACTGTTGCGGGTGGCCAAACCCGCCGCTCCGTGTGTGGTCCTGACCCTTGCGCTACACAATCTGGGTCTCGTCATGGACAACGTGCCCCGATCTGTTCTCCAGGACTGCGGTCTCGACTTCGATCTCTGGTATCCGTTCCCGCGCCGCATGATCGGCGTTGCACGTGTCCTGGCCACGCATCGACGCGACCGTGCCCGGCAGCAACGTTCGCTCGACATCGTCGGCGAGAGGTTCGGTATCCGGTGCGGCCCACTCGTCGGCTGATTCACGCGACATGACGACCATCCGAGGGGTGATGTCAACCCTTGCGGTCACCCATGCTCGCTTTCATGCCGGTCGTTGACTTCGGCGGACTCTCGTCGCAGGTTGAGATGACCAGCCAATCTGTCCGACGGCGTGCACGCGCCATGGAATGGGGTCGCTCATGTCAGCGAGTTCGGGTCCGGCAGACCATTCGCAGCGACGTGGGTCCGGTCTGCCGACGGCGCGCGAATGGATAGCTCAGGGCGCACGATTCGAGACGTCTACCGGGCACAGCGTTTCCTTCCGCGTGCGCGGCAAGGGTACGCCATTGTTGATGTTGCATGGCTTTCCCACCTGGTCCTATGACTATGCCGCCGTCGCAACGGAACTCGAGCGCGACCATCGTGTGGTCACGCTGGACTTCCTCGGCTACGGAGCATCCGACAAACCCCGCGGGTACCACTACACCGTGGCGGAGTCGGCCGACGTCGTCGAAGAATTGCTCCACCACCTCGCCATCGACGACGCGATCCTCGTCCTGCACAACTACGGGGGCATCGTCGGGCAGGAACTGCTCGACCGGCTGCGATCAGGGCGACTGGCATTCGAGGTCGGCGCTATCCACCTCCTCAATTGCGGCGTCGTCTACGACGCCTACCGCCCGACGGGTTTCCAACGCGCACTCGCGACACCGGTCCTCGGCCCGCTGGTCTCGAGACTGATCACCAAACGGTTCCTCGGCAAGGCAATCTCGTCGGTCCGTCGCGAACCGTTGAGCCCGAACGACTTCGACGAGCTGTGGACCGGGATCTCGCTGTCGGACGGGCATCGACTGGCTCACGAACACATCAGGTACAACGCGGAGCGCGACCGGCATCATCGACGCTGGCAGAGTGCCCTGGAGGACTATTCGGGCGAACTGCAGTTGATCTGGGGTATCGACGACCCGGTTTCGGGCCGAACCGTCCTCGACGCGGCACGTGGGATCTTGCCGCGCGCACACTTCATCGAACTCGACGGCATCGGACACTTCCCTCAATCCGAGGCCCCCGAAGCAGTCGTCCGAGCGATTCGGAGTGTGGCCTGAACTCCATGCCGGGAACAGCGTCAATGCCCGGAATACCCGCTTTTGCTCACCGTGACCCGAAGCGGTGACGAGATCGTCTGCGCCTGATTGAATTCCGCGAGATGTGTTCTGCCGCTATGCGTGAACGCCCTATTCGATCCTAAACCTAGGAATAAGAATGAAGAAGACCTTGACGCGGGCCCTGACTGCCCTCGCCGCCGCCGTAGCCCTTCTCGGGACCGCAGCCTGCGGTGGCTCGGAGGAGCTCAGCGGCCCGCCCGGTGACGTCTCGGATCCGAAGAATCCTGTCTATTTCAAGTATGCCGACAACCCGAGTTTCGACCTCGTGTATCTCGCAGACAAACTCGGTTACTTCCAGAACGCCGGCATCAAGCCGAAGTATGTGGGTGCCGTCGACGCCAATCAGCTGATCCCCCTCACCGACACCGGCGATCTGGACTTCTCGACCCGAATGGCTTCGCTGACCATCTCCGCGATCAACGGCGGCGCCGATCTGAAGATCATCGCGGCATCAAATCGCACACTCCCCGATGCACCACACATGAACTATTTCGTGCACAAAGATTCCGGGATCACTGCCGAGAACCTGAACAAGCTGGAGGGCAAGACGATTGCGATGAACGGGTTCGGCGCCTGCGCCGAATACGTCACCAAGCAGTACCTCAGCAAGAAGGGTGTTGACGTCGACAAGATCAATTGGGTACCCACCCCGGATACGCAGTCCGAGCAGGCCGTGGAGACCGGGGCGTCAGATCTGTCCATCATCCACGCACCGTTCTCCGGGCACGCGCTCAACAATCCCGACCTGGTCAGCCTGTTCAGCGATTTCGACCTCGACGGCGGAGAGAGCGGAAGCCAGCCATACACAGGAAACGGCGAGTTCATCCGACGATTCCCAGCACAGACAGAGGAGTTCGTCGGCATCCTCGGCAAGACCCAGAGCTGGGTCAACCGTAACCCCGATCAGGCTCGCCAGTACATCGCCGAGCGCGTCAAGCAAGACGTCAAGGACATCACGCGCTACGCATACGTCAACAACGCGATCATCGACCGCAAGCAGATCCAGTATTGGATCGACACCCTGGTGACGTTCGGTCAGGTGCCCGAGGGTTCGTTGACCGCCGACGATGTCGCCACCAACCAGTACAACCCATACGCCAAGAGCGATCAACTACTCGAAACCCAGGCCGACAACCAGGTCGACCTGACCGCGGGTGAGAAATGACCGTGCCCGACAACAAGATCGACGATGTCCAGGACCCTGTCGGCCGCGGACCTGACAAGATCGTCGCGCGGCATGTGACCAAGACGTTCCCGCCCCGCAAGACCGGGCGCGTCAAGACCGACGAGCTCACCGTACTGTCGGACTTCGAGTTGGCCATTCCAGAAGGCGAGTTCCTGGCGCTACTCGGGCCCAGCGGTTGCGGCAAGTCGACGTTTCTCAACATCCTGGCCGGACTCGAGACATTGTCGGACGGCGAGGTTCTCGTCGGAGACGAGCCACTGACCGGGGTGAACCGCGACATCGGCGTGGTGTTCCAGGGATATGCGTTGCTGCCCTGGCGGTCGGTGCTGGCCAATGTCGAGACCGGCCTGGAGATCCGCGGTGTGCGCAAGGCGCAACGCCGGGCCATCGCGACCGAACTGCTGGAGAAGGTCGGGCTCGGTGGGTTCCTGCACAGCTACCCGCATCAACTGTCCGGTGGGATGCGACAGCGTGTGGCGATCGTTCGTGCCCTGGCCTACGACCCGAGCATTCTGGTGATGGACGAACCGTTCGCCGCGCTCGACGCGAACACCCGCGAGTTACTCCAGCTGGAGTTGTTGCGTATCTGGGGGCTGAGTCAGCAGGACGGAGCCAAGCGCAAAACCGTTTTGTTCGTGACACATTCGATCGACGAGGCAGTGTTCCTCGCCGACCGGGTCGCGGTGATGACCGCACGACCCGGTCGAGTGAAGGAGACCGTCGACATCGATCTGCCCCGTCCGCGGACCGAGGAGATCCGCAATTCACCGGAATTCGTTGCCATCCGCCGCTCCGTGGCCGAGATCCTGCGTGCGGAGGTACGTGATGTCGCCTGAATCGCGCACGGCCGTCTCTGTCGAGGATCGTCGACCCCAGACGACCGACCGCGGCGATGACGGATCCCGGCCGCGAGACGTCCCGGGTTCGCCCGGCCCCGGCCGTCGTTGGCACCGTTTGCGTTGGAGTTCTGGGTTTTTCGCCAATTCCGCGGTTGGCTGGATCGGCTTCGTGCTGCTGTGGTACGTCCTGATCTGGACCGGCGTGGTGCGCGAACACTACCTGCCGCCGCCACATGAAGTGGTGCGTTCGCTGGTCGACGGCCTGCTTCCCGGCGGCGACATCCGCCGACACGTCTGGCCAAGCCTGCGGCGATCGCTGGTCGGGTTCGGCCTCGGTATCCTCATCGGTGTCACGCTCGGCGTGGCGATCGGCTGGTTCAAGCCATTCGAGCGGATCATCGACTCGGTACTACAGTTCTTCCGGCAGCTCTCCGCCCTGGCCCTGTTCCCCGTCTTCCTGCTGTTCTTCGGTCTCGGCGAGCCGTCGAAATACGCAATCGTGACCTGGGCGGCGGTCTGGCCGATCCTCCTGACCACCATCTCCGCGGTGAAGGATGTGGAGAAACTGCAGATCGACGCAGCCAAGAGCATGGGCGCGAGCGAATGGTTCATCTTCACCAAAGTCGTTCTACCGGCGTCGATCCCACGGATCTTTCCCGGCATACGCCTGGGCGGCGCGTATGCGATCACAGTCCTGGTGGCGGCCGAGATGGTCGGCGCGCCCGCCGGCCTGGGAATCTTCACGCTCACCATGCAGCAGACGTTCCGGATTCCGCAGATGTATGCGGGCATCCTACTCCTTGGACTCCTTGGTCTTGCGGTGAACTACGTTCTGGTGCTGGTGGAACGCCGGCTCACCAGCTGGCAGGAAGGCATCACCAATGGCTGAGGTCCACGCACCCGTGGCACGCGTGGTCCGGCTCCTCGCCGCAGTAGCCGCGCTGGCTCTCCTCGTGCTGGTCGTGCCCACCCAGCCCGCGTCGGCGCACGTTCGGGCCGATGCCGAGAGTTCACCCACCCGGGGCGGTTGGGGCACGGCCACATTCCAGGTACCCACCGAGTCACCGAACGCCTCCACCACCGAGGTGGTGCTCGCCTTCGACGGCACCACCACGTTCACGTCGGTCCGTACCCAGCCCGTCTCGGGCTGGACGGCGCACCTCGACCGCGCCGGGGACGGAACCGTGAGACGCCTGGTCTGGCAGGCCGACAACCCTTCACACGCGATCGGGCCCGACGAGTTCGGCTCGTTCACCATCTCCGCCGGCCCCTGGCCGGACGTCGAGTCCGTGGCAATTCCGGTGGCACAGCACTACTCGGACGGCTCTGTGGTGCAATGGGATGAGCGCGCGCTCGATCACCACGCCGAGCTGGCGCACCCGGCACCCGTGGTGACGTTGGCAGCTGCCGGAGACACCGACGAGCACGGTAATTCGGCCACAGACGAACACGACGAGGTCGACACCGTCGCGCATTCGGAGTCGCACGCCGGTACCGGAGTGGCCACCGGCATCGCTGTGGTGGCGCTACTGATCGCGCTGGTTGCCGTGGGCTATGCGTGGGTGGTTCACCGCCGCCTGCGCGCGCACTGATCACAGCGGCGGTGAGAAGCCCGATTCGCACCCGGCGGTACGGCGCCGGGGTCATCGCTGCCACAGCCGTCATCATCGGGGTGATGGTGGGCGCCGCGCCCGCGGCCGCACACGCCAACCTGGTGGCCACCTCGCCAACCCAGGGCGCCCAGCTCGACACCGCGCCGGAATCAGTTTCGTTCACCATGGACGAGCCGGTCCAGCTCGTCCCGGGAAGCGTTGCCCTCATCTCGGCAGACAACGACCGGCTGACGCTCGGCGAACCGTCGGTGTCCGCGGACCGGACGCAGATCAAGGTCGCAATTCTCGCCAACCTGACCAACGACGTCTATCTGGCAACGGTGCGCGCCGTCTCGGCAGACACCCACGTGGTGGCCTATTCGATTCGATTCACCGTCGGCGACGTGGAAGACAACGACGTGAACGTCGGGCGCCCGATCGAGTACGGCCAGGCGGGCGGCAGCTGGACGATTGCCATCGAGGTGGCTCGAGTGTTGGGCTATTCGGGCGCCGTGCTCTCCGTTGGCCTGTTGGTCGCGATGGCACTCGCCGGCACCCCAGGGGCCCTCGCCGGCACCCGAACAGTGCGGCGATTGACCAGTGTCGCCCTGCTCGGGTGCCTACTCGTCGCCGTCGGTGCAGTTTTCAACCTCACCGTTCAGGGCCCGTACGCTCAGGGCTCGGCCGACTGGACCAGTGTGCTTCGGTTCGAAGGATTGTCGGCGACGTCGGAGTCGCCGCTCGGTGTGCGGCTGCTGATCCGGCTCGGCGTTGTACTGCTGCTGATGTGTTGGGTGATTCGTCGCCGGATTCCGTGGCGGCCGACCGCGGTTCCCCTGACCGCCGGTGCCCTCATCTCCTACACCTTCGCGGCCGGCGGCCACGCGGCGACCGGTGTCGATTCGACGTTCGCCGTGGTGTCGACGACCACCCACGTTCTCGCCATGACGATCTGGATCGGGGGCGTCGTGGCGCTCGTGGTGGGTGGTCGGTCGACGCTGGCGCCGAGACCGTGGGCGGTAGTGGCATCGTCATGTCTGGCCCTGGTGCTCGCGACCGGCATCTATCAGGCGGCACGGCGGGTGTATCCCGTGGACTCGCTGTGGCGCACCGACTATGGACTGATCCTGCTCGGTAAGGTGACCGCCGTGATCGCCGTCGTGGTGTTCGCGTTCTGGGCCCGTCGCTGGTTGGGTTCGCGGGCCGGCGGCCCGTGGCCGGTGTACGCCGAACTGGTCGCGGGCGCGGTGGTCCTCGCGCTGACGACGGTACTGGCCTCGTCCGTGCCGGCTCGCGACGACTACGGCCCGGCACTGACCGCGACCGCCAGACTCGAGCGGGGCACGCTGACCGTCCACGCGGACACCACCCGACGCGGACCGGTGACGGTTCGCTTGGAACCCGACGCAGCCGCACGAAGGACTGTCACGGCGATCAGCGCCACGCTGTCGTCGAGAACTGCCGGGGTCGCGCGGCTCCCGGTGCAACTCACCGAACGACACGGCCGGTGGACGAGTGAGAACGTCATCATTCCGACACCGGCCGAGTGGACGCTGTCGATCGTCGTCGACGACGGGACGAGTCCCGTCGTCACAGCAGTGAGGTATGTGGTGTGGTGAAGCGATTCCTCTTGTGTTGCACGGTGATCTCGCTGGTGCTCCTGACAGCATGCGCGCCAGACGCACAGGTGGACACCACTGCCGGTACGGGCGAAGGCCGCCTCACGATCCTTGTTGGAGACGGCCCCCAACGGCAGATCCTGGAGCAGGTGGCCAGACGTGACGGTGACGAACTGCACCTCGACATCCGGCATGCGGGACCGGACGCGAACCGGCAGGTCGCCGACGGCGAGGCCGATGCCGCCTATTTCCAACACATTCCCGCGTTCGAGGGCCAGACCCGGCGCGACGGCATCGACGGTCTGACGGTCCTTGCCCGCGTGCACGTGGTGCCGTACGGCCTGTACTCGCGCTCATGCGCGTCGCTCGACACCGTCCCACATTTCGGCACCGTGCTGATTCCTGCCGGGCCCGCCCCACTGTCTCGGGGCTTGTACCTACTGCAGTACGCCAAGCTGATGACACTCAACAAGCCATTCGGCGGTACGGCGCTCTCTGACCTCACCGTGACGGAAGCCAATGTGACCGACTCACAACGACATTTGACCATCTCGCAAGCCGACCCCGTGCAATTCCCAGAACTGGTCGACGCGGTCGACCTCGTCGTGATGAATCCGGACACCGCGCGTGCCAACGGCTTCGACCCTGACCGTCCCCTGCTGCGTGAACCTGCCGCAGACAATCCCTACACAAACGTCCTCGTCGGTCGGGGACGTGACAGCGACGATCCGGCGCTGGCCGTGCTCGCCCATCGACTGGAAGGTCCGGAGATCTCCCAGTACGTCGACGCCGGGTTCGGCGGCTCGGTGATCGGGGCGAATCCCGCTCGTCCCGAACCAGAGGTGCCCGCGCCCGCGAACACCTATGTGGGCGCAGCCGGCGACTATGCCGGTCCGCGGAGCTGCGTCTAGGTGACTGTCCGGACCCGAATTCTCGAGTCCACCGTGGGGGTTAGCCTGGACTGCGGAGCCCACTCGAACGGACATCGGAGATCGTCATGCGTCTGACCAAGTACACCCACGCCACCGTGACCCTGACCAAGGACGACAAGACCCTGCTGATCGATCCGGGTACGTTGACCCCGAACTCCGTAGAGCTGCTGGCCGACGCCGACGCCGTGCTCATCACCCACGAGCACTTCGATCACTTCGACACCGACAAGATCATTGCGGCACTGACCGACCGTGCCGACCTCGAACTGTACGGACCCGCGTCGATCGCCGATGCACTCTCGGATGTCGCCGGACAGGTACACGCCGTGTCGACCGGCGAGTCGTTCGAGATCGCCGGTTTCACGGTCGAGACCTTCGTCGGCGACCACGCGGTGATCCATCCCGAGATCCCGAAGATCGACAATGTCGGATTCCTCATCGACGGCACCGTTTATCACCCCGGGGACGCCTATCTGAACCCGGGCCGCCCCATCCAGACGCTACTGCTTCCGGTCAGTGGTCCGTGGATCTCGACCGAACAGGCCATCGATTTCGTCCGGGCCGTGCGTCCGAACCTCAGCATCGCCATTCACGACCTGATGCTCAGCGACGCGGGGAAGGCCACCACCGAGATGTTCCTCGGCGAGAACTCCCTCACCGGAACACGATTGGAGTCGATGGACCTCGGCGAGAGCCGCGATCTGGTGGCGGTCTGACGGATCGTCGGTGCCGATGTCCCGGCGAGTAACCTCTCCCCCATGAGCTTCCAGGGATTCCCCGAGGCGGCCCTCGACTTCTACGACGACCTCGAAGCCGACAACTCGAAGGTCTTCTGGGAGGCGCACAAGGAGATCTACCGGAGCGCGGTCGCCGAACCGATGCATGCGCTGACCGAGGCGCTGGCGGACGAGTTCGGTGCTGCCAAGGTGTTCCGGCCCTACCGAGACGTCCGTTTCGCCAAGGACAAGACGCCGTACAAGACGCACCAGGGTGCATTCGTCGCGGTCGCACCCGCAACCGGTTATTACGTGCAGATCGGTGCTCCCGGCGTTCGGGTCGCCGCGGGGTTCTACGAGGCGTCGGCCGAGCGGCTGGCCGCGATCCGTGCGGCGATCGACGACCGACGCCACGGCGCCGAACTCGAACGAATCGTCGAGTCGCTGCGCGACACCGGATGGGAGATCGCCGGAAGAGTGCTCAAGACCGCACCGCGAGGCTGGGACGTCGGGCATCCACGTATCGAGTTGTTGCGCCACAAGTCGTTGACGGCGGTCCGTGACTACGGTTTCCCCGAAGTGATCCACACCCCCGAACTCGTCGACAAGATCCGCGACGACTGGCGCGCCGGTATGCCGCTTGTCGAGTGGACCGTCCGGCACGGCGGGATCTGAATCGCTGGTCGCTAGACGCCCGGCATGACGAATCCGTCGACGTACACCCACCGTCCGCGGCGTCGCTCGAATCGACTGCGTTCGTGGAGCGTTCCGCGTTCACCGTCGGCGCGGTAGTGCGCGGTGAACGTCACCTCGCCGGTGTCGTCGAACGGACCGCCACCGACCACCGCCTCCACGTCGAGCCGGTACCACCGCATGGCATCGTCGAGATCGAGTTGCCGCGGTCGGGTACGCGGATGCCAGCTGTCGAGCACGTAATCGCGATCGTCCACCACGAACGCGGTGTAGCGCGAGCGCATCAACGCCTCGGCCGTGGCAGCGGACCGCTCCCCGTCCAGCACCGGACCACAGCACTCACCGAAGGTGAGCCCGGACGTGCACGGGCACCGATCGGTTCCGGAGATCGCGTCTTTCGTCATCGTGTCGAGCCTAAACGGTGCCCCGTCTGGCCGGACACGGCCACGTTCAGCCAACTGACAGGCGGGACACATTCGGGTCGCAGTGCTGCCCGATGAGATGAATCCATGCGCAACCATCACACCGACACCGTTCTCGTCGTCCTCGACGGCAGCCTCCGCTCCCATGCCATCGTCGACCAGGTACTCCAGTCCGGCCGCAACGTCGCGGTCACCGGACGCCGACAGCACGATCTGGTGCCGTTCGTGAATGCGGAGGTCCACGATCGCATCCTCGCGATCGTCGCCGATCCGGCGGAGTCGGCCCAGATCGATGCGGTCATCGAGCGTGCCGGTGACGTCATGGGACCGGTCGTCATGATCGTCGATCCCGGCGGGCTCCTCGGCGATGTCGCCTCCGCCGACCGCAAGGTCGCCTGACCCCGCGCACTCCCGTCCCACCGCGACGACGCGACTCTCCCGTGCACTGCCGTCGTCGCAGAGGACCGCTCCCTGACCAGGTAGCGGCGCCGCGTCACGGTTTGCGCCTCGTTCAGTCATCTCGGCACGCAGGGGCTGTGACAGGCGATACGATCCGGGACATCTGGGGTTCTGCGCATACGCGTCGGAACCCCATCGCAACAACTGAAAAACGGGCGCGTCACTCAAAGGGAGAGTCATGTCTACCAAAGAGGCAGCCGAGATCCTCAAGGGTGTCGGCGGACCGGGCAACATCGTAAGTCTCACGCATTGTGCAACGCGGCTGCGTTTTCAGCTGCGCGACTCATCCGCCGTCGAACAGTCGAACCTCGAGGCGATCGACGGCGTGTTGGGCGCGGTACCCCAGGCAGGCAACCGCTATCAGGTGGTGATCGGCGGCGGCGTCCAGACGGTCTACAACGAGATCATGGAGCTGCCGGAGATGGCAGGCGGCGGGGGCAAACCCACGGATGCCGAGATCAAGGCCGCTGCCCGCTCGCAAGGACCGCGCGGCAAGACCGCTTGGCTCGACTCCCTCTTCGAGTACCTGTCCGACTCCTTCCGGCCGATCCTCGGCGCCCTGCTCGGTGCATCGTTGTTCATCACGTTCATGTCGTTGATGAGCACCCTCGACGTCATCGGCAACTGGGCCGACCCCCGTACCGAGCTGTCGCCGTCGTGGCAGTTCGTGAATCTGTGCTGGCAGTGCGTTTTCGTCTTCCTGCCGCTGATGATCGCCTACAACGCATCGAAAAAGCTCGATGCCGATCCCTGGGTGGGATTCGCGATCATGGCGGTCCTGATGCTGCCCAGCTACACCGCGTTCGCCGATGACGCACAACACCATTCGGTCTTCGGATTCGATGTGAACACGATCGACATCTTCGGCGTGCCGCTGACCGTGTTCGATTACAGCTCGCAGGTGTTCCCGCCTCTGCTGATGGCGGCGGTGCTCGGACCGTTGTACAAGGGGCTCAAGAAGCTGATCCCCGAGAACGTGCAGCTGATCTTCGTCCCGTTCGTCGCGATGCTGATCATGATCCCGTTGACGGCCTTCCTGATCGGACCGATCGGCGTCTATGTGGGTGCCGGCCTGGCCGACATCCTCAAGTCGATCAACGACTTCTCGCCGTTCATCTTCGCGATCGTCATCCCGCTGGCCTACCCGTTCATGGTCCCTCTCGGACTGCATTGGCCGATCAACGCGATCATGCTCCTGAACATCCAGACCCTCGGTTACGACTTCATCCAGGGCCCGATGGGTGCGTGGAACTTCGCCTGCTTCGGCGCGACGGCGGCGGTACTCGTCATCGCCTGGCGCCAACGGGATTCGCAGATGAGACAGACGGCGACCGGCGCGCTGGCGGCCGGTCTGCTCGGTGGTATCTCCGAACCGTCGCTGTACGGCATCCATCTGAGATTCAAACGGATCTATCCACGAATGCTGGTGGGCTGCTTCGTCGGCGGCCTCATCATCGGTATCGGCGGCGGCGTCACGACCAACGCCTTCGTGTTCACCTCGTTGCTCACGATCCCGGCGTTCGACAGCGTCATCCTGTACACCATCGCGGTGGCCGCGGCGTTCTTCGTGGCGATGGCACTCGTCCTCATGTCCGGATTCCGGACCCCGGAACAACAGGCAGAGTTCGAGGCCGCACGCGACGCCGAGGAATCTGCCCGCGCGGCAGGCCTGGACACCGGTGTGGACGCGGCCATGCCCGCCGACGAGACGGTGGTGCCGCCCGGGGCGGCCGCGGCAGCCTCGGCGGCCGCCGCCACCGGCGGTGCAACGGCGGTGGCGACCGCGGAGAAAGCCGAACCCCGCGAGGTCGGTCCGGCGATCGAGATCGGTGCGCCACTCGACGGTTCGGTCGTCCCGTTGAGTGAGGTTCCGGATCCGGTGTTCGCCAAGGGCACCATGGGCGGAGGCGTCGCGATCCAACCGACCGGCAACACGGTCTATGCCCCGGCCAACGCCACTGTGGTCGCCGCGCAACCGACCGGCCACGCCTTCGGCCTCGTCCTCGACGGCGGGATCGAGTTGTTGATCCACGTCGGGATCGACACCGTTCAGATGAAGGGTGAGGGCTTCGACGTCAAGGTCAAGGCTGGCCAGAAGGTGGAGGCGGGCACACCACTGGTCACCTTCGATCCGAAGGCGATCGAGGCCGCCGGCTTTCCGATGATCACGCCCGTCGTGGTGATGAACACGAAGAAGTTCGCTGCCGTCGTCCCGCTGATGGAAGGCGAGAGCGTGACGGTCGGTACGCCGGTGCTCTCCGTCGAGGCGAAGGCAGCGGCGACGACAGCCTGATCGTCGACAGGTCTCATCCGATCCGGATGATTCCACTGCGGGGTACGCCGCGAGGCCGCTCCGCACACCAGGTTCGGGCTTAGCCTTTGTGAGTGAAACGCTGGGGCGTCCTGATCATCCTGTGCGCGGCTCAGTTCATCATGGTGCTCGACACGACCGTGATGAACGTGTCGGTATCGGCCGTCGTGGCCGACCTGGACACGACCATCACCCAGGTCCAGCTGGCCATCACCCTCTACACCCTCGTCATGGGCTCGTTCATGCTGTTCGGTGGACGGTTGGGCGACATGTTCGGCCGCCGACGGGTGTTCGCGGTGGGATTGCTCGTGTACGGCGCCGGTTCCCTGATCACCGCTCTGAGTCCGAACATCGGTGTGCTCTTGTTCGGCTGGTCTTTCGTCGAAGGCGCCGGTGCGGTGTTGGTGATGCCGGCGATCATCTCGCTGACCGCGGCCAACTACGACGGGGCACGTCGGGCCACCGCCTACAGCGCACTCGGCGGCATCGCCGCCGCAGGCGCTGCGGCCGGTCCGCTCATCGGCGGCTGGGTCACCGAGGCCCTCACCTGGCGTGTGGTGTTCGCGGCGGAAACCGTGGTGTGCGTGGTGATCATCGCCTGTGTGCGGGTGATCGCCGATACGGGTCGGTCGGGGTCGCGGCGCATGGACTGGGGCGGCACCGTGTTGTCGGCGCTGGGTCTCGGATTGATCGTGCTCGCGCTGCTCAAAGCAGGCACATG
This sequence comes from Gordonia sp. CPCC 206044, assembly GCF_048537895.1. Taxonomy (NCBI): domain Bacteria; kingdom Bacillati; phylum Actinomycetota; class Actinomycetes; order Mycobacteriales; family Gordoniaceae; genus Gordonia; species Gordonia sp. CPCC 206044. The sequence goes on along the minus strand of NZ_JBCLVL010000016.1, from coordinate 114,172 downwards.
GGGATTCGTCCGGCCGTCCGGTGCACTGACCATCGGCGACACCGAGATCACCCCGTTCGGTTTCTCCGTGGTGCCGTTCATGATCGCGGCGGGCATCTTCGTCCTGATCGGCTTCTTCGCGTGGGAGCGACGTGTCGTCGAGCACGGCGCCACCCCGCTGATGCACCCCGACCTGCTCCGAAAGCTGCAGCTACGCAACGGACTGGCCATGTTGGTTGCGCAGCAGACGATCATCGGCGGGATGTTCTTCGTCATCCCGATCTACCTGCAGTACGTCCTGCTCAAGGATGCATTCCAGACCGGCCTGGCCCTGGCGCCGATGTCGCTGGCCATGCTCATCGCGGCATTCGCCAGCCCGGGATTCGCTGCGACACAGTCACCTCGGCGCATGGTGCGCATCGGTCTGGTCCTGGTGATCATCGGCTCTCTGCTGTTGGTCACCACCATCGATGCGCAGATGCGAAGCGTGCTGTTCGCGATCGGGATGGCGGTGTTCGGAGCCGGATTCGGTTTGATCGCTTCGCAATTGGGCAATGTGATCATGTCGTCGGCCGGCGATTCGGAACGCGGTGAGGCAGGCGGACTGCAGGGCACCGCCCAGAACATCGGCACCTCGGTGGGGGTCGCGATGCTCGGTGCGCTGCTGATCGCCTCACTCAGCGCCGGATTCAATGAGGCCGCGCAGGCTGATCCGTCGATATCGGCGGCCACCAAGAGCCGGATCGCCGAGGCATCGGCCGACGGCGTCGAGATCCTCGGACGCGATCAGCTCGACGAGATCGCCGCCGCCAACGGCATTCCGGCCGACGAGGTCGACTCACTGATCGACCACTACGAAACCGAACAGCTCGCGTCGATCAAGAAGGCCATCCTGCTGGCCGTGTTCCTCGGTGCGTTGGGACTGGTGATCGCGCAGCGTCTGCCGCGGGTCCCAGCCGCCGAGCTGGGCGCGCCGCCGCCGGTCGGTGCGGGTCCACCGCAGCCCTGACCGGCGACGCCGGCGCCGAGTCGAGATCTCAGGTTCCGAGGATCTTCGCCTTCTGCGCGGCGAACTCCTGCTCGGTGAGCACGCCCTGCTGGTAGAGGGCTCCGAGTTCCTTGAGCTGCTCGATGGTGTCCTGCGTCGAGGCCCCCGAGGCGGCAGGAGCTGCGGGTGCCGGCGGCGGCGGAGGCGGCGGGGGTGCCTGGTACTGAGGCTGGGCGTAGCGCTGCTGGTTGTCGTACTCCTGCTGCGCCCAACGATTGGCCTGGCGGCGAGAAACCCTGTTGCTGACCGACGTTGCGGTTCCGGCGATGACCGCGGTGCGTGCCGCGGCGCGGATGAGTCCTGGCATGATCGTCTCCTGTCTCAAGCGCCTACGGCGTCAAGGGTTTCCACGAGTGCATCGATCGGGATGCGGCCGGAGGCCACCATCTGCGCACCATTGCGCCGCAATGCCGCGGCGAAGGGGCCCGCCCACGAGTTCTCGTAGACAAGGATCGCTGCGGACGTTCCCGGCTCGAGAACGCTCGCGGCCTCGGCGACGTCGTCGGGCCCGACGAGGTCCGCGTTGGCCCCTTCGAGCACGGCGAACTGTGCACCGAGTTGGTCGATGGCGATCTCGGCCACGGTACCGTCGGCGTCCTTGGTCACGAAGACCAGATCAAGGATGCGGATGATGCCGCGATCGACGAGGTCGACCAGGTGCGGGATGGCCTCACCACTGGGTTGTCGGTCTGCCCACTCCACCACCACGTAATCGATGGGTCCGAGTTCGGGGACGGCTTCTTCGGTCATGTGAACCTCGCTGCGTCGGGCGCTGTACAGGTGCGGGCCGATCGACACACAACGCGACGATCGCCCGCCTCGATCGTAGTTCGGCCGAGCCGTGCGGGTCCGGGTTCACGTCATTCTCACCTCCGACGGGTGAGACAGCGCAACCGAACCCGGTGCGCTGCGTGAGTAGGCTTACCCGATGTCGTCAGTGCGAACGGGGTGGTCATCGGGCCGCGTCGTCGGTGCGGGGATCCTCGTGGCGCTGGCCGGGATCTGCTATTCGTCGTGGGTTCTCGCGTTCCTTTTTCCCACACCACTCGATCCGCTCAGGACATTTCTGAGCGAACTAGACGCCGCACACCGACCGCACCGCGAGATCTATGTGGTCGGCGACGTGCTCACCGCGGTGTTCGCGCTGATCGCCTGCGCACTCCTCGTGATCCCGCGTCCGGTCACACGCGGTGTCCCCGGCCTCACCGCGGTGATCTCGCTCGGTGTCTTCGGCGCCGCGACGCTGGCGGACGTGTTGTCGCCGATCGAGTGCATTCCGCACGTCGATCCGGGGTGTCCGGACCAACCGAATGGACTGCTGCCGCAACTACATCACCTTCACGCACTGACCAGTACCGTCGCGGTGTTCGCGATCTTCACCACGATGGTCTCCGCCTGCCTTGCCGCATACCTGACCGGGGTGTGGCCGATGATGCGCACGGCAGGCGCCTCGGTGCTGGTGATCGTCGCTCTGGCGACGGTGTGGATGCTCGTTGCCGACGGCCTGTCGGGCGACTACGTACTCGGACTCGCCCAACGCATCCAGGTCGGCGGGATGACGCTGTGGCTGATCCTCTGGGGTGTGGCGATCGCCGGCGAGCCCCGCGACCGCGCGGCTACAGGTCGATGACCCCGCCACCGACCTGTTCGGTGTAGAGCAGGTCGATACTCGCGGCGTACTTCGCGGCGATCGGCTTACGCCTCAGCTTCATCGTCGGCGTGAGCTCGTCCCCGCCCGGGTCCCACGCAGTCGGGACGATGGTGAATCGCTTGATCTGTTCGACCCTCGAGAGTCTCCCGTTACCGGCTCGGATCGCGGCGGCGACCTCCTCGACGACGGAGTCGTGACCCGCCAATGTCGCCATGTCGGCATCGGGGATGTTGAGCATCTTCGCGCGCGCCGCCGCACCATCCGGGTCGAGCACGACGAGTGCCGAGACGTACGGTCGGGCGTCACCGATCGCCACCACCTGGCCGAGCAACGACGATGCCGCCTTCATCGCATTCTCGATGTTGGTCGGCGACATGTTCTTCCCGGCCTCGTTGATGATCAGTTCCTTCTTGCGATCGACGATCGTGACGGTGCCGTCGGCATCGATCGTGGCGATGTCGCCGGACGACAACCATCCGTCGGCGTCGATCGTCGCCGCCGTCTTCTCCGGGTCCTTGCGATACCCGCGCATCACGAGTGGTCCGCGCACGAGGAGTTCTCCGTCATCGGCGAGTCGGAGCTCGGCACCGGTCATCGCCGTGCCGACGGTGCCGAACCGCAGAGTCTCGGTGTCGGTGATCGTCGCCGCTCCCGTCGTCTCCGACATGCCCCACACCTCGAGGACCGGGATGCCGAGGCCGAGGAAGAACTCCAGCACCTCCGCGGGGATGGCCGCCGCACCGGACGCGGCGTATTTCAGCTCGTCCATCCCGATCGCGGCGCGCACCTTGTGCAAGACCAGGCGGTCGGCGAGAGCGTGCTGGGTTTCGCCGATCACGCCGAGTCCGGTGCCCCGGATACGTGCCCGCGCCGTTGCCGCACCCACCCCGAACGCCCAGCCGGTGAGGTTCTTCTTGACCCCGCTGGTCTCCTCGGCCAGTTTCGCCTCGATGCCGGCGCGGATCTTCTGCCAGACCCGCGGGACGCCGAAGAACAACGTCGGCCGCGCATCGGGCAGCGCCGCGGCGATCTCGCGAGGGTCGGGCACCGTGGTGACCTGGATACCCAGAATCAGGTTGGCGGCGTGGCAGCACACCCGGTCGGCGATGTGCGCGGCCGGCAGATAGGAAATGGTCCGGTCGTCGAAGCCCACCGGGAAATGCTCGTGGTTCGCGGCCGCGGCGGCCACCATGTTGCGGTGGCAGATCTCCACACCCTTCGGCGGGCCGGTGGTGCCGGAGGTGTAGATGATGGTGGCCAGATCTTCCGGTTGCACCGCGCGCCACGACGCCTCGAAATCAAACCCGTCGGGGGCCGCCATCGCTTCCAGTTCGGCCAGACTCGTGGCGTCCGAGGCGGCGCCGTCGACGACGACGGTCGTCGTCACTCCCGTCCGGGCGGCGCGGATCACCGGGAGGAACACCTGCTCGGTCACCACGACCGCGTTCTCGGCGTTGTCGAAGAGGTACTCGATCTGATCGGGAGAGCTCGTGTTGTAGACCGAGAACGGAACCGCCCCGAGGTGCAGGGCGGCGGTGTCCACCAGGTTGAACTCGGGCCTGTTGGTCAGCATGATGCCAACCGTGTCACCGTGGCGCACCCCAAGCGCCGCAAGACCTTTCGCAATTGCTTCGACCCGGCTCGCATACTGACGCCAGGTGATCTCGGCGATCCCACCGACGGTGCGCAGGGCCACCGCATCGGGATGTATCCGGGCCGTCTGCGCAAACGCCTCGGGGAGGGTCGTCACCGCGACGCCACTTTCGTGCGTGTACGAGATCTCGGTGGGGTGTGCCATGGCCGCCGTCCTCATGTAGCCGGGTCGTGATGCAGCTCACAGTACCGGCGGTTCCGGGCGGCGGACAGGCTTCGGGCAGATTGGTAATCAAACAGTAAAACCGGGACGTCAGCGCCCGGTTTCAGCGCGGAGACGGCTTTCGTCAGGTGGCGACGGCGCGGGTCTCCCATGCTCCGCCGCCGGTGAGTTCGAGGACCTCGGTGTGGTGTTGATCGGTGGTGCTGCGGTGACTCACCGAGATCAAGATCGTCTCGGGCAGTTCGCTGCGGATCAGCGAATACAGCGAGTACTCGAGTCCCTCGTCGACGGCGGAGGTCGCCTCGTCCATGAACACCGCCTCGGGTCGCGTCAGCAGGATGCGCGCGAACGCCACCCGCTGCTGCTCCCCCGGCGACAGGACCTTGGCCCAGTCTTCCTCTTCGTCGAGACGTTCGGTCAAGTGCGGCAAGAAGACCTGCCGCAACGCCGCCTTGATCGCGTCGTCGCCGACCACATCCGGGAGTGCGGGATAGGCGACGGCCGTACGCAGATCTCCCAACGGGATGTACGGGATCTGCGACAGGAACAGGGTGCGGTCACCCGCCGGACGGGCGAACTCGCCCTCGACGAACGGCCACAAACCGGCCAGACCGCGCAGCAGCGTCGTCTTACCGCTGCCCGACCGTCCCTTCACCACGAGTGCGTCGCCGGGGTCCAGGGACAGGTTCAGATCGCGGATCAGGTCATTCCCGTCGGGAGTGGTGATGGAGACATCGGTCAGCCGCACTGCACGATCGCGGTCGACAGTGTCCATCACCGGCAACTCACGCGAATCGTGGTTGGCGTCCTCGAGTCCGTTGAGTCGGATCAGGGAGGCCCGGAAATCGGCGAACGAATCGTAGGCCTCGCGGAAGAACGACAACGAGTCGTGCACATTGGCGAAGGCCGATGCCGTCTGGTTCATGTCGCCGAGGGTGATGGTGCCTGCAAAGAATCGCGGCGCCTGGATGATGTAGGCGAACACGACCGACAGCTGGTTGACGACGAAGTTCCATCCGGTGAACTTCAGCGTCCGGAACACGATCTGCCAGAAGTTGGCGACCACCGCGCCGAATCGTTCGAGCAGTCCGGACCGTTCCACGCCCTCACCGTGATAGAGCGCGACGTTCTCGGCGCCGTCGCGCACACGGACGAGTGCGTAGCGGAAGTTCGCCGTGAGCCGTTCACGCAGGAAGTACAGACGGATCAGCGGACGGCCGATCCAGAACGCGATGACCGTGGTGATCAACACGAACATGTAGACAAACCAGACCATCGCCCTGGGCACCTCGGTGCCGAACACCGACATGGGACCGGCCAGATCCCACAGGATCTTGGTGAACGAGACGATCGTGATGATCGCGGGGATCACACCGTTGGTCGAGGATCCGTTGTAGCCGAAGACGAGTTGACGACTCGACGTCGCAACGGTGGTGATGTCGGTTTCGATACGTTGGTCCGGGTTGTCGACCCCGGGCTGGATCGCGACGTCTGGTCCGTGTTGACTCGTCTCGACGAATCTGTTCCGGTAGAAGGCCTTTCCGCCCAGCCAGTCGGTGGTGTTGCGGGTGGTCATGTATTGACGGAGACGGATCTCGAAGGCACTGCCGAGGTACAGCTCGACCAAGGTGCGGACCACGTGGATGACCGCGAGGAAGCCGAACACCGACATGGCACTCCAGAAGCCGGACTTGCCCTTGTCCAGCAGCTCCTGGTTACCGCTCGCGAGCCCTTCTGCCGCGTTCTGCAACGCGGTGAACATGTCGTTTCCCTGGTACGAGAACAACACGGTGACCCGCACACCGAACACAGCGAGGAACAGCAGCACGGCCACGAGTCCCCAGGCGAAGACCCGAGTCGGGGCCTCGGTGAAGAACCCGCCGGTGACCCGCCAGTACTGACGACCCCAACGCGTGAATCTCACCAGCAGGAAACCCACCACGAGCAGACCGACCAAAGCGATCACGAACGCGATACCGATCCAGCGAAGCGAGCTCAGCGTCTCGTTGCCCCAGTCCATGCTCTCGGTCAAGCTCTCCCCCATTCACGTGAAAATGGCATTGCCCAACGGTGTCTCGCGACATCCGGTTCTCCCGCGGATCGCCGCAGTCTAACCCGGCGCGTGACTGCACACCTGATGACGTCTCGGGTTCAACCCACCGGACGCAGCACGGCCCCCTCGATGAGCGCGGATTGTGAAACGGTCTCCTGGAAGACATCGGCGATGCGCACCACGTAACCGGGGCGTCCGGAAGTGACCGAGTCTGCGGTGAACGGCATCTCGCAGCCACCGGCACCCACCGGGCGGCGTTGTCCGAGAGTCGTCTCAGCCAGTTCGGTGCCTGTTTCGTCGAACACGGTCACCGGCGCACCGGGTCCGATCCGCAGTGCCAGGGCCGGATCGGTGGGGCACACCACCACACCGCTCGCGGTGAACGACGCCCTGTTGACCGCTCCCACCACCAGCGCCAGCACGGCGATGGTCGCCAACAACAGTGCCGCGACGGCAGTGATCACGATGATCGGCGATCGGGTGCTGCGCTGCCAGGTTCGTTGCGGCAGCATCGGACCCGACCGGAGCCAGAGCTGCGGCCGGGGTGCGGGCGGAGCGCCGGCCGCGGCGGGCACGATCCCGGCGGGCTGAGTCGGCTCGGACGACGGGGCCCACACATGGTCGGTGCCGGGAGGTGTCTGTTCTCCCGGAGTCTGCGGACCGGACGGGTGACCGAAAGTCATGGGGCCAGTCTGCCATCGCCGCCTGCGGTCAGGCCTTGGGCGGGAAGTACTTGATCAGTGCCTCCTGGACGACCGACGTGGCCAGCGTGCCGTCACGCTTCCAGAACCGGCCCGATCCCATCCCACGCGACCCGGTGGCGACCGGCGACCGGGTGGCGTAGAGGAGCCAGTCGTCGAAACGAAATTCTCGGTGGAACCACATGGAGTGGTTCACCGTGGCCGCGAACAGACGATCGATACCCCAGGACAGACCGTGGGTGGTGATGATCGAGTCGAGAACCGTGGTGTCCGACGCGTAGCACATCGCCGCCACGTGCAGGAGCGGCTCGTCGGGCATCGCGCCGTCGGTCTTCATCCACACACGGTTGTCCTTGAGCTTCTCCCCGGCCTCACGGACCTTCCAGGTCGGGTCGTTGGCGAACCGGATGTCGATCGGGTGCAGCGCGTTGACGAACGTGGCGATCTGTTCCTCGTATCCCTTGAAGTGCTCGCCGAGTGGCGGCAACTCCTCCGGATAGGGCACCTGCGGGATCTCGACGGCATGTTCGAGTCCCGCGGTGTTGTCTTGGAACGCGACCAACATGGTGAAGATCTCGGTGTCGTCCTGCACGGCGGTGACCTGCCGGTTCGCGAACGACTTGCCGTCGCGGAATCGGGCGACGTGGTACTCCATCGGCTTGCTCACGTCCCCACCGCGGATGAAGTGGGCGTGCAACGCGTGCACCGGCGGGTTCCCGCGTGTCAGGGTGCGGCCGGCCGCGACCACACCCTGACCAAGCAACTGCCCGCCGAAGGTACGGGCGGTCTTCTGCTCCGGATGCTGGCCGATGAACAGATCGTCGGACTGCCGCTCGACGTCGAGCAACCAGAGCAGCTTGGCGAGGTCTTCGGATTGGTCGGTCATGAGAGCTCACCCTATGCGGTCGGCCGACACGCCATCCGCGGACCCTGCAGGCAGAACTGTGTGAAGCTTCTTCCGCGCGTGCCTGCAGGTTCCGCGGTCAGTGATCCTGTTCGCCGATCCGGTGCACGTGAATCATGTTGGTGGACCCCACGGTTCCCGGGGGCGCCCCGGCGACGATGACCACCACGTCGCCCTCTTTGAGCCGCCCGATACGCAGCAGCTGGTGATCGACCTGGTCGATCATGTGGTCGGTGGTGTCCACGTGGTCGACGATGAAAGTCTCGGTGCCCCAACTCAATGCGAGCTGACTGCGCACTTCCTGGGTCGGCGTGAAGGCGAGCAACGGCAGCCGTGAGTGCAGGCGTGCGAGCCGTCGCACCGTGTCGCCGGACTGGGTGAATGCGACCAACGCCTTCACCTCGAGACGTTCGCCGATGTCGCGCGCCGCCAACGAGATGATGCCGCGCTTGGTGCGCGGGACGTGCGACAGCGGCGGCACCTCACGCGACCCGCTCTCGACGGTCTCGGCGATGCGATCCATCGTCTGCACCGCCTCGATCGGGTACTTGCCGACCGAGGTCTCACCCGACAGCATGACCGCGTCCGCACCGTCGAGCACGGCGTTGGCGACGTCGGAGGCCTCGGCGCGGGTCGGGCGACTGTTCTCGATCATCGAATCCAGCATCTGCGTCGCGACGATGACCGGTTTGGCGTTCTCCCGGGCCATCTGGATCGCCCGCTTCTGCACCAACGGCACCTCTTCGAGCGGCAGCTCGACACCGAGATCACCGCGCGCCACCATGATGGCGTCGAACGCCAGCACGATCGACTCCAGGTTCTCGATCGCCTCCGGCTTCTCCAGCTTGGCGATGACCGGGACCCGACGGTCCTTGCGGTCCATGACCTCGTGGACGAGTTCGATGTCGGCCGGGCTGCGCACGAACGACAGCGCGATCATGTCCACGCCCAGGTCGAGGGCGAACTCCAGATCGGCGATGTCCTTCTCCGAGAGCGCGGGCACCGAGACGTTCACACCCGGGAGCGACAACCCCTTGTTGTTGCTCACCGGACCACCCTCGGTGACCCGGCACACCACATCGTTGCCGTCGACGGCGGTGACCACCAGGCCGACCTTGCCGTCGTCGACAAGCAGACGATCGCCCGGCTTGGCGTCGTCGGCGAGATGCGCGTACGTGGTCGACACCCGGTCGTGTGTGCCGACGATGTCGTCGACGGTCACGCGCACCTCTTCGCCGGTGGCCCACAGAACCTCACCGTTGGGCGCACCGGTGTCCTCGAATTTCCCCAGGCGAATCTTGGGGCCCTGCAGGTCGGCGAGTATGCCGACCGCCTTCTCCGCGGCATCACCGGCCTTGCGCACTCGCGCATAGACCCCACGATGGTCATCGTGGGTGCCGTGGCTCATGTTCATACGGGCCACATCCATGCCGGCCTCGACAAGCTCTTTGAGCTTCTCGTCCGAGCTCGTCGCAGGTCCCAGGGTGCAGACAATCTTGGTTCGACGTGTCACTGTGCTCACCTTAGTCGGGTTGGTACGCCATCTCTATCGCGGCAGGTGGCGGCCCCCAACGTCACCTGCACGTCACTTTCCCCGACCCGGCCGGACTTTTCGCCGGTTTGGTCGATACACCGAAGGTCAGCGCACCGACAGTGGCAGCGTCCGCGGACGTACCGGCGACGGCAGATCCGACGCGCCCATCAGGAACTCGTCGACGGCCCGAGCGGTCGAACGCCCCTCGGCGATCGCCCACACCACCAGGGATGCACCCCGATGCGCATCCCCGCACACGTACACGCCGGGTGCGTCGGTCTGCCAGTCGCTGCCACAGGAGAGGTTACCCCGCCGATCAGGCTCGAGTTGCAGATCGTCGAGCAGCGGACCTCGCCGTACGCCGGCGAATCCGATCGCGAACAACGCCATGTCGCAAGGGATCTCGAACTCCTCGCCGACCGGGGTGACCACCCGGCGGCCATCAGCCTCGCGGGTCACCTCGACCTCGGCGAGCACCATCGTGGTGACGTTGCCCGCCGAGTCGCCGACGAAACGCTGCACGGCGACCTGGAATCGGCGTTCTCCGCCCTCGGCGTGCGCCGACGACGTCCGCATCACCAGCGGCCAGGTGGGCCACGGTGAGCGGGTGTCGTCGCGGTCGGTGGGCAGTTCCGGGTTGTAGTCGAGTTGCACCACCGACGCCGCACCCTGCCGGTGCGCCGTCCCGAGACAGTCCGCGCCGGTGTCGCCGCCACCGATGATGACGACGTGCTTGCCCGCTGCGGAGATCGGCGACGGTCCGTCACCCTCGCATTCCTTGTTCGCCGGCACGAGATGCTCCATGGCGAGGTGCACACCTGCGAGTTCGCGTCCGGGTACCCGGTTGTCGCGCCCCTCCATCGCGCCGATGGCGAGGACCACGGCATCGTGGCGCGCCCGCAGTTCGGCCACCGCGAGGTCGGTGCCGACATCGCAGTTGACGACGAAGTCTGTTCCCTCCGCGCGCATCTGGGCGATACGGCGATCGATGTCGGATTTCTGCAGTTTGTACTCGGGGATGCCGTAGCGCAGCAGCCCGCCGAGACGGTCGTCGCGCTCGTAGACCGTGACGTCGTGGCCCGCCCGGGTCAGTTGCTGTGCGGCCGCCAGACCCGCCGGCCCCGACCCGACCACACCGACCGATCTCCCCGACCGGGAAGCGGGCGGTTCCGGTCCGATGATGCCCTCGGCCCACGATTCGTGGGCAATCGTCTTCTCGATCCGCTTGATGGTGACGCTGCCGCCGGTGGAGCGCTCCGAGATGGACAGCACGCACGCGGATTCGCACGGCGCAGGACAGATCGTGCCGGTGAACTCCGGGAAGTTGTTGGTCGCATGCAGCCGACTGCTCGCGGCATCCCAGCGCCCGCGACGGACCAGGTCGTTCCATTCCGGGATGAGATTGCCCAGCGGGCATCCCGCGGTGCCGGAATGACAGAACGGGATACCGCAATCCATACAGCGGCGAGCCTGTTCGGAGACCTCCGCCAGTTCGCGCAGCGGGTTTTCGTCGTGTGCGTAGACATCGTCCCAGTCCTGCACCCGCTCCGCGACCGGGCGATAGCGAGCCTCTCGCTTGGAGATGTCCAGGAATCCGCGTGGGTCAGCCACGAGCCGCCTCCATGATCGCTGAATCGACGTCGCGTCCCTCGGCTTCGGCCATCTGGGCGGCATCGAGCACTCGCCGGTAATCGGTCGGCATCACCTTGGTGAAGGCCACGCATCGTCGCGGCCAGTCGGCGAGCAGCGAAGCACCGATCGCCGACCCGGTGAGCTCGGTGTGTGACGAGATGATGTCGTACAGGAACCGCAGATCGTCGGGGTCGGGTCGGAGCAGTTCCACCAAGGCGCCGTTGACCTTTGCCGGATCCAGATCGCGGACATAGGCGATACCTCCCGACATCCCGGCCGCGAGGTTGCGACCGGTGGGTCCGAGGATCACCACCCGTCCGCCGGTCATGTACTCGCAGGCATGGTCGCCGACCCCCTCGACGACCGCCGTCGCGCCGGAGTTGCGCACCGAGAACCGCTCGCCGACCCGTCCGCGCAGATACACCTCGCCCGAGGTGGCGCCGTAGAGAATGGTGTTGCCCGCGATCACCTGGTCCTCGGCGACGAACCGCGCGTCGGTATCGGGCGCCACGACAATCTTGCCGCCGCACAACCCTTTTCCGACATAGTCGTTGGTGTCACCGTGCAGACGCAGGGTGACACCAGGCGGCAGGAACGCGCCGAGCGACTGGCCCGCCGACCCGGTCAGTTCGACGACGATGGTGTCCTCGGCGAGCCCCTCGGCGCCATAGCGTCGCGTCACCTCCGAGCCCAGGAGTGTGCCGACGGTCCGGTTGACGTTGCGCACCGGCAGTTCCAGCGTCACCGGGTGTGCGTCTTCGAGGGCCCCCTCGGCGAGCTGGATCATGGTCTGGTCCAGGGCCCGCTCGAGACCGTGTTCCTGGCCGCGCATCCGGCGGGTCGGCCCCTTGTCCTCGTGTCTGCGGAAGATCGGCGACAGGTCCAGCCCCTTGCTCTTCCAATGGGCCACCGCGGCATCGGTGTGGAGCCGCTGGGATTGTCCGATGGCCTCGTCGAGGGTCCGATACCCCAACTGCGCCAGGTATTTGCGCACATCTTCGGCGATGAACCGGAAGAAGTTGACCAGATGCTCGGCCTGCCCGGTGAACCGGGCCCGCAACTGGGGATTCTGCGTGGCCACCCCGACCGGGCAGGTGTCGAGATGACAGACCCGCATCATGATGCAGCCCGCCACGATGAGTGGCGCCGTGGAGAAGCCGTACTCCTCGGCACCGAGCAGCGCCGCCATGATGACGTCGCGTCCGGTGCGCAGTGCACCGTCACACTGCACGGTGATCCGGTCTCGTAAACCGTTGAGCATCAACGTCTGCTGGGCGTCGGCGAGCCCGATCTCCCAGGGTGTGCCGGCATGCTTGAGCGAGGTGAGCGGCGACGCCCCGGTGCCACCGTCGTGTCCGGAGATGAGCACGACGTCGGCGTGTGCCTTGGAGACACCGGTGGCCACCGTGCCCACACCCACGGCACTGACCAGCTTGACGTGGATGCGCGCGTCTGAGTTGGCGTTCTTGAGGTCGTGGATCAGTTGGGCGAGATCCTCGATCGAGTAGATGTCGTGGTGCGGTGGCGGCGAGATCAGCGCCACGCCCGGCGTGGAATGTCGTGTCTTGGCGATCCACGGGTACACCTTGTACGCCGGGAGTTGCCCGCCCTCACCGGGTTTGGCCCCCTGCGCCATCTTGATCTGGATGTCGGTGGCATTGATCAGATAGTCGCTGGTGACGCCGAAGCGACCGGAGGCGACCTGTTTGACGGCGCTGCGACGCTCCGGGTCGTAGAGGCGGTCGACATCCTCACCACCCTCACCGGAGTTCGAGCGCCCGCCGATGCGGTTCATGGCGATCGCGATCGTCTCGTGCGCCTCCGCGGAGATCGACCCATAACTCATCGCACCGGTGTTGAACCGCTTCATGATCGCCTCGACGGGTTCCACCTCGTCGAGTGGGACCGGGTCGCGATCGGCGAGGTCGAAGTCGAACAGTCCGCGGATCGTCCCACCGTCGCGGGACAGGGCGTCCACCTCGGCCGAGTACTTCGCGAACACCTCGTCCTGACCGGTGCGGGTCGCGTGCTGCAGGAGGAAGATCGTCTCGGGTGTGAACAGGTGCAGTTCGCCCTCCCGGCGATACTGATACTCACCGCCGACCTCGAGCCGCCGATAGACCTGCTCGGTCGGGTTGTCGGGGAACGCCCGATGATGCCGGACGCGCACCTCTTCGGCGAGTTCGTCCAGGCCGACACCCTCGATCCGCGAAACGGTCCGGGTGAAATACTCCTTGACCACCGCCGACGAGAGTCCGACCGCCTCGAATGCCTGTGACGCGGTGTACGACCCGATCGTGGAGATGCCCATCTTGCTCATCACCTTGAGCACGCCCTTGCCCAGCGCCTCGATGTAGTTGCGGCAGGCCTTCGGCCCGGACACCCCGGTCAGCTCGCCCTCGGCGATCAGATCGTCGATGGATTCCAGCGCCAGGTACGGATTGACCGCTGCCGCACCGAAACCGATCAGCAACGCGATGTGGTGTACCTCGCGTGCGTCGCCGGACTCCACGACGAGTGCCACCTTGGTGCGTTCCCTGGTGCGCACCAGATGGTGATGAACCGCCGAGATCGCCAGCAACGACGGAATCGGCGCACGATCGCGGTCGGTGTGCCGGTCGGAGATCACCAAGGTGGTGTGCCCTTCGGCGATCGCCTGACTCGCCCGGGTACGTAGATCCTCCAGTGCCGCAGCCAAACCGGGACCACCGTCGACGACCGGATACAACCCGTGCAGCACCTTGGCCGACAGTCCGGGGTTGTCGCCGTCGTCGTTGATGTGCACGAGTTTGGCGAGGTCGTCGTTGTCGATGACCGGCCAGTGCAACAGGATCTGACGGCACGACGCCGCCGTCGGGTTCAAGAGGTTCTGTTCCGGACCCATCACGCGGGCCATCGATGTCACGATCTCCTCGCGGATCGCGTCGAGCGGCGGGTTGGTCACCTGCGCGAAGAGTTCCACGAAATAGTCGTAAAGAAGTCGAGACCGCTTGGACAGCACGGCGATCGGGGTGTCCGTGCCCATCGATCCGAGTGGCTCGTACCCGGAGGCGGCCATCGGAGTGAGCAGCACCCGCAGATCCTCCTCGGTGTAACCGAACGAGATCTGACGGCGGACGACGGTGTCGTGATTCGGCTTGTAGACCGGACGGTTCGGCAGATAAGCGATGTCGAGCAGGCCCGCGTGCAGCCATTCGTCGTAGGGTTCGGCGCCGAGGAGATCACCCTTGATCTCCTCGTCCGGGACGACTCGCCCCTCGGCGGTGTCCACGAGGAACATCCGGCCCGGTTCGAGTCGGCCCTTGGCGACCACATCGTCGACCGGCACATCGAGGACCCCGGCCTCCGAGGCGAGGATCACCCGGCCGTCTCGGGTCTGCCACCACCGTCCGGGTCGCAGGCCGTTGCGGTCGAGGACCGCGCCGACCACGGTGCCGTCGGTGAAGGTCACGCAGGCCGGGCCGTCCCACGGCTCCATCAGCGAGGCGTTGAACTGCAAGAAGGCTCGCCTCTTGGGATCCATGTCCGGCACGTTCTCCCATGCCTCGGGAACCATCAGCATCACCGCGTGCGGCACGCTGCGCCCGCCGAGATGCAGCAGTTCGAGAACCTCGTCGAGTGACGCGGAGTCCGATGCCGCCGGCGTGCAGATCGGGAAGGCCCGCGCGAGGTCGCCCGGGATCAGATCGGTGGCGAGCAGGGCCTCGCGAGCCCGCATCCGATTGCGGTTGCCTCGCACGGTGTTGATCTCGCCGTTGTGCGCGACGAACCGGAAGGGATGGGCCAGCGGCCACGACGGGAAGGTGTTGGTGGAGAAGCGGGAGTGCACGATGGCGATGGCGCTGTGGCACCGGTCATCGGTCAGATCGTCGTAGTAGAGCGGTAACTGCATCGTCGTGAGCATGCCCTTGTAGACGATGGTGCGACTCGACAGAGACGGGAAGTACAGGCCGGTACCGTCGGCCTCGATCTCCGGTGTCACTCGTTCGGCCTGCTTGCGGAACGGGTAGATGTGACGGTCGAGATCCACACCGCCGATTCTCTCGGCGCCGTCGACCGGCTCCACGGTGACGAACAATTGCGCCATGTAGGGCATGCAGCGCAGCGCCGTCTCGCCGATGTCGGCCCGTTCCGGGTCCACGGGCAGTTCGCGCCAGCCCAGGATGGTGATCCCCTCGTTGTCGGCGAGTTCGGTGACACGAGCGATGGCCCGTTCCCGCTGCGCGACGTCGGTCGGCAGGAAGCAGATGCCGGAAGCGTAGGTGTTGGCCCCGTCTGCGGTCGGTGCCGGCAGATCGAAATCGGTGACGGCTCTCAACAACTCGTCGGGAAGCTGGATCAGGATGCCGGCGCCGTCACCGCTGTTGGCCTCTGCGCCGGCGGCCCCGCGATGTTCGAGGTTCTCCAACGCCAACAATCCGTCGGCGACGATCGAATGGGAACGACGTCCGTGCACGTCGGCCACCATCGCAACACCGCACGAGTCGACCTCGTGCCGGGGATCGTAGAGCCCCTGCTTGGCGGGGAGCGCAGAAAACAACATCTCGAACCTCCACTCGATTCGCTGCTGAATCGCAATGATCGATGTCCCTGGCGGGACAGCGTTGGCCCGTGGAGCGCTGGTGACCGTCAGTCGGCTGATCGCGGCACCGTGAAAGACCACTCTAGCCGACCGTCAGGTCCGACGCCGTGCCGTTCACGAGTGACGGCCTCGCCGCGTTCTTCCCCCTGGTTTGTCACCTTCCCCCGCGAGTTTGCGGGGGAAGGTGACAAACCAGGGGGAAGAACCGTGAGGGCCGCCCACCTCGACATACGGTCAGCGAGAAGGCTGGTCGTCCTCGTCGGCGTCGGTGTCCGGGTCCGACACTTCTCCGGCATCCTGGACGGGGACGAACGGTTCGGTCTCGTCGTGTGGCTGGTCCTCGTGTGACTCAGCGTCTTCTGGGTCAGCGTCTTGTGGCTCGCCCTCGTGTGCGTCGTCTTCGTCTGCGTACACGTCGTCGTAAGGCCGCTCGTACGCGTCGTCGTCGTACCATTCGTCGTCGTAGACGGCGTCCTCGTAGCGGTCGTCGACGTACCCGACGGCCCCGAGTTCGGCGAGTTCTTCGGCCCGCTCCGGGTGGTACATCGACAGCCCCATCTCACGACCTCGCGGGGCGAGCATGAAGTAGGCCGCAGCACAGGCGAACACCACGACGGCGGTGAACACGTTGATACGCACCCCGAAGATGTGTGTGGCGGGGTCCGATCGCATCAGTTCGACACCGAACCGGCCGACGCAATAGCCCGCGACGTACAGCGCGAACAGACGGCCGTGCCCGATGCGGAATCGGCGGTCGATGAGCACCAGCGCGATGACCACGAGAACGTTCCACACCAGCTCGTACAGGAAGGTCGGGTGCACGATGGCGACGACATGCCCGTTCGAGGTGCCGGAGATGAGTCCCGGGTCGGTGAATCCGTCGGCGTCCACGCGTTCGTAGATCTTCAGCCCCCAGGGCACCGTGGTCTCGCGACCGTAGAGTTCCTGGTTGAAGTAGTTGCCCAAGCGGCCGATCGCCTGGGCGAGCAGGATCGCCGGGGCCAGGGCGTCGCCGAACGGCGGCAATTTGACGCCGTGCCGTCGGGCCCCGATCCACGCGCCGAGCGCCCCGAGCAGGACAGCACCCCAGATGCCGAGTCCACCGTCCCAGATCTTCAAGGCGTCGATCGGTTCCTTGGGGCCGTCGCCGAAGTAGGTACGCCAGTCGGTTGCCAGGTGATAGAGACGCCCGCCGACCAGGCCGAAGGGCACCGCCCAGATGGCGATGTCGAGAACCTCACCATCCTGGCCGCCGCGGGCGATCCAACGACGGTTCCCCCACCAGACGGCGACGACGATGCCGACGATGATGCACAGTGCGTAGGCACGGATCGGGACGGGACCGAGGTACCACACGCCCTCCGGCGGACTCGGTATGTAGGCCAGGATCGTCGATGCGGTCGGCGTCACGCTGTCACCCTAACCGACACGCGCACCGCAGGATTCTGCCTGATCTACCGTGTCGCAGGCGCAGCGGCGCGGACACCCTCGGCGAGTTCACCGACCAGCGCGCCCAGCGCATCCGTACCGGTCTTCGCGGCACTCACGAGGGCGGAGCCGACGATGACGCCGTCGGCATAGGCGGCGATCTCGGCGGCCTGAGCGCCGCTGCGCACGCCGAGCCCCACTCCGATCGGGATGTCCGAATGCGCGCGTACCCGGGCACACAACTCCGGTGCCGCGCTCGACACCGCGTCGCGGGCACCGGTCACGCCCATCGTCGAGGCCGCGTAGACGAAGCCGCGCGATGCATCCACGGTCATCGCCAACCGCTCGTTGGTGGACGACGGTGCCACCAGATAGATCCGGTCGAGACCGAACTCGTCGGAGGCGGCGTGCCATGCCGCGCCTTCTTCGGGGATCAGATTCGGGGTGATGAGTCCGGCGCCTCCGGCGTTCACGAGATCAGAGGCGAATCGGTCGACGCCGTATTTCAGGACCGGGTTCCAGTAGGACATCACCACCGACTGTCCACCGGCGTCGGCGATCGTCTCGACCGCGGCGAACACGTCACGCACCCGCACGCCGTTGGCCAGCGCCGTGTCGGCGGCCTCCTGGATCGTCGGTCCGTCCATGACCGGATCCGAATACGGCACGCCGATCTCGATGATGTCGCATCCCGCGGCCACCATCGTCCGGAAATACTCCAGGGACTTCTCCACGGTGGGATAACCGACCGGCAGATATCCGATCAACGCGCTGCGGCCCTCTGCGCGGCATCGGGCGAACGTGGGGCCGAGTTTCGACGGTGCGGTGTGCACCACCGCGGGCGACGTGTCGGTCATGCGGGCTCTCCTGTCGATGCCGGTTCGCTCGCGTCGTCCTGCGACGGCGGCGGATCGAAGAGTCCGAACCAGTGTGCGGCGGTGTCGACGTCCTTGTCGCCGCGCCCGGACAGATTGACGACGATGATGGCGCCGTCGCCGAGTTCCGGGCCGAGCTTCAGGGCACCTGCCACCGCGTGCGCGGATTCGATGGCCGGGATGATGCCCTCACGTCGACTGAGCACCGACAGCGCGTCCATCGCCTCGGTGTCGGTGATCGGTCGGTACTCGGCGCGCCCGACGTCCTTGAGGTAGGCGTGTTCGGGTCCGACGCCCGGATAGTCCAATCCGGCCGAGATCGAATGTGACTCGATGGTCTGCCCGTCTTCGTCCTGCAACAGGTACGAGTAGGCACCCTGGAACGCACCCGGCGTCCCACCGGTGAAGGTGGCGGCATGCCTCCCGGTTTCCACACCGTCGCCCGCGGCCTCGTAGCCGACGAGGCGGACGCCTTCGTCGTCGATGAACGGGTGGAAGATGCCGATCGCATTGGAACCACCGCCGACGCAGGCGACCACCGCGTCGGGCAGCCTGCCGGCCTTCTCCTGGATCTGTGCGCGTGCCTCGAGACCGATGATCCGCTGGAAATCACGCACCATCGCCGGGAACGGGTGCGGTCCGGCCGCGGTGCCGAAGCAGTAATAGGTGTTGTGCGCGTTGGTGACCCAGTCGCGCATGGCCTCGTTGATGGCGTCCTTCAAGGTCGCCGATCCGTTGTCGACGGCGATCACCTCGGCACCGAGCAGACGCATGCGGGCGACGTTGAGTGCCTGGCGATCGGTGTCGACACGCCCCATGTAGACGATGCACTCGAGACCGAGCAGCGCACAAGCGGTGGCCGTGGCGACGCCGTGCTGACCGGCACCGGTCTCGGCGATGATGCGGGTCTTGCCCATGCGCTGTGCGAGCAGCGCCTGACCGAGGACGTTGTTGATCTTGTGCGAACCGGTGTGGTTGAGATCCTCACGTTTGAGGAAAATCCTTGCGCCACCGGCGAGTTCACGCAGGCGGGTCGCCTCGTACAACGGTGACGGACGTCCGGTGTAATCGCGCTGCAGCCGGTCGAGTTCGGCGAGATAGTCGTCGTCGCGCCGAAGCTTCTGATAGGTGGTGGTCACCTCGTCGATGACCGCCATCAGCGCTTCCGGGACATGCCGCCCGCCGTAGACGCCGAAATGCCCGCTCTCGTCGGGTTCGACGGTGGTACGGGTGGTGAGCCCGGCGCTCGCCTGCGGGTAATGAACGTCTGGGGTGTGCGTCTTGGCGGTCACGGTCTCTTCGTCTGTCTCGTGTCGGAATTGATGTGCGATCGCGACGCGGCGGGAGACCTTGTCAGCGAACAGGTTTCGGGCAGGACGGGTGGGTACCGGCGGTGACCAGTTCGGATACCGCGGCACGCGGGTCGCCGCTGGTCACGAGGCCCTCACCGACGAGTACCGCATCGGCGCCCGCGCCGGCGAACGCCAACAGGTCGGCGGTGCCACGGACGCCGGATTCGGCCACCCGGATCACCTTGGTGGGCAGTCCCGGCGCGATGCGGGCGAAGTTGTCGCGATCCACCTCGAGCGTCTTGAGGTTGCGGTTGTTGACGCCGACAACCGAGGCACCGGCTTCCAGCGCCCGGTTGGCCTCTTCCTCGGTGTGCACCTCCACGAGGGCGGTCATCCCGAGGCTCTCCGTGCGGTCGAGCAGAGAGGCCAGCACGTTCTGTTCGAGCGCGGCCACGATCAACAGGATCACGTCGGCGCCATGCGCGCGGGCCTCGTGGATCTGATACGGGCCGACGATGAAGTCCTTGCGCAGGACCGGGATGTCGACGGCCGCGCGGACCGCATCCAGATCGGCGAGGGATCCGCGGAACCGGCGCTGCTCGGTCAGCACGCTGATGATGCGCGCGCCGCCCGCTTCGTAGGCACCGGCGAGCTCGGCAGGGTCGGAGATGGCCGCCAGATCGCCCTTGGACGGACTGGCGCGCTTCACCTCGGCGATCACCCCGATGCCGGGCTGCTGGAAGGCAGCCATCGCATCCTTGGGCTCCGGGGCCCGCTGGGACGCCGCCTTGATCGCCGCGTAGTCGACCACGGCTTCACGCGCGGCGACGTCAGCTTTCACTCCGTCGAGAATGGAGTCGAGGACAGTCGGCGTACTCACAACCGGAGAGCCCCCTTTCGATGTCAGTGTGCTCTCAGGGTAGCCCGCGGTCCCCCGGCCGCCGATTCCGGGTGGCCCGCAACACCCCAGGGCCCGGACCTGCCGTCGGCGAAGCCGCGTACCGGGCGGGTGTCAGCGGCGCGGCGCGTCACCTTTCCCGAGGTCATCGCCTTTCTCGAGGTCATCGCCTCTTCCGAGGTCATCACCGTTTCCTGGGGCATCGCCGTTCGCGGGGTCATCGTCATCGGGCACATCGGTGGGGTCGATGCCCGTGTCGAGGGCGTCCCACATCATGCGTTCGTTGGCCGCAGGACCCGGGGCCGCGCTCTGGTCGGGACTGCGTTGCGATGCTTCGTCGGCGCCCTCGGCCTTGCGTTGTTCGTGCTCGGCAAAGATCTGCCGTTCCAGTTCGTCGCGGCGCGCACCCGGCGTCTGATACTTCGACGACATCGCCACACCACCGGCCACACGCAGTAGGAGGACGCCGGCCGCCACCGCGCAGATCGTGCCGACCAGGACCAGTACCGCCACCCACTTGTTCGTGGTGATCAACAGGACCTCGAACCGCCCCGGGATGTCGGCGGCCTTCGACGCGTAGTCGGTGTCGGCGCCCTCGGTGACCAGTGAGATGGCCGGGACCGCAGCGATCACACCGGCGGCCGCGACCAGGATCGCGATCACCCGCAATCCCCATCCACGCACCGAGAACGCCGCGAGGATGGCTGCCAGCAGAACCAACGCCAGTGGGGTGAGCCACGGGCTCCAATCGGAACCCTTGACGTCGAAGGTCCGCGGCGGGGCGAGTCCGTCGGCCGCGAGCACGTGCGCCCACACCAGGCGCGACGCCGACCAGAACGCGAGCGCCGCGAGCGCGAGCAGCACCGCGGCGAGCATCTGGCGTCGACGCAGATACGTCTTGGTGGCCGCGGTGACGTCGGTTCCCGACGGTGTCGAAGAGCTCATCGGTTCGCCCGCTCCCCCACTCGACGCATCGTCGCGGCCGCGGCGATGGCATTGAGGACGGCGGTGGCCTTGTTGCGCGCCTCGTTGTACTCGTACTCCGGCTCGCTGTCGGCGACCACACCACCTCCCGCCTGGACGTAGGCCTTGCCGTCGGCCATCAACGCCGTGCGGATTGCGATCGCCGTGTCGGCGTCACCGGCGAAATCGAGGTAGCCGACGATTCCGCCGTACAGGCCGCGACGGGTCAGCTCGTGCTCGTCGATGAGTTCCATCGCCCGGACCTTCGGCGCGCCGGTCAGGGTCCCGGCCGGGAAGCAGGCGGTGACAGCGTCGAGCGCGTGCCGGTCGTCACGCAGGGTGCCCGACACCGTCGACACCAGATGCATCACATGGCTGTACCGCTCCACATGGCGGTAGTCGCTGACCTTGACCGTGCCCGGAGTGCACACCCGTCCCAGGTCGTTGCGTCCGAGATCGACGAGCATCAGGTGCTCGGCGTTCTCCTTCTCGTCCTCGACGAGTCCCTTGGCGAGGAGCTGGTCCTCTTCCTCGGTCTTGCCACGCCAACGCGTACCGGCGATGGGGTGGGTGGTCGCGACCCGGTCGGTCACCGTGACCAGTGCTTCCGGGCTGCTGCCGACGATCGTGAACGGGGTGCGCTCACCCACGGCGGGCATCCGGAGCAGATACATGTACGGGCTCGGATTCGATGCCCGCAGCACGCGATACACGTCGATCGGGTCGGCGTCGCTGTCCATCTCGAAACGCTGGGACGGGACCACCTGGAACGCCTCACCGGCCTCGATCTCGCCGACGAGGTCGACGACGATGTCGCTGTACTCGGCCAGCGTGCGCTGGGACCGGTAGTCGGGGGCGGGTCGGTCGAACGACGACACGGTCGACGGGGCGGGCGCGGCCAGCGCATCGGCCATCCGGTCCAGACGTGCGACCGCATCGGCGTACGCCTCTTCGGCGCGTTCGGAGGAACCGTCCCAGTTGACCGCGTTGGCGATGAGCGTGATGGTGCCCTCGTGATGGTCGACGGCGGCCAGGTCGGTGGCCAGCAGCATCATCATGTCGGGCAGCCCGAGGTCGTCGACCGTCGTCTCCGGGAGACGTTCGATGCGACGCACCATGTCGTAGGCGAAGAACCCGACGAATCCTCCGGTCAACGGAGGCATGTCGGGCAGCGGATCGGTGGCCAGCAGACGCAGCGACTCGGCGAGCGCCTCGAGCGGGTCTCCGCCGTCGGGAGCGCCGTTGGGCACCTCGCCCCACCAGCGCGCCTCCCCGTCGACCACGGTGAGCGCCGACGGTGAGTGGGCACCGATGAACGACCAGCGAGACCAGGACCGCCCGTTCTCGGCCGACTCGAGCAGGAAGGTTCCCGGTCGGTCACCGGCGAGTTTGCGGTAGGCCGACAGTGGGGTCTCCGAGTCGGCGAGCACCTTGCGGGTCACCGGGACGACGCGATGGTCGGCTGCCAGGTCGAGGAACTCGGCGAGGGTCGTGCCGGAGGAGTTCACGCCGGGGGCACTCATCCGAGCGGCTCGCCGCCGACGCCCCACTGGTGGCGGGGTACCTCGGTGATCGTCACCCACACCGAGTCCGGATTCTTCCCGGTGGCCTTGGCGTAGGCCTCGGTCACCGCCGCGATGGTCTCCCGCTTGATCCGGTCGCTGAGTCCGGGGGTCTGCGAGATCTGGATCAACGGCACGACGCCGTCACCACCTTCCTTGTCGACTGGTCGGCATTCATTCTCCGTCGACCGATGCGAACCGCAGCGTCGGGGTGTCGAAGCAGCTGTGATTGCCCGTGTGGCAAGCCGCACCGACCTGGTCGACGACGAGCAGCACGGTGTCGCCGTCGCAGTCGAGCCGAGCGTCGTGCACGTACTGCGTGTGCCCGCTGGTCTCGCCTTTCACCCAGTACTGCTGCCGGGAGCGCGAGTAGTACGTGGCGCGCCGGGTGGCCAGGGTGCGTTCGAGGGCCGTGTCGTCCATCCACGCCACCATGAGCACGGTGCCGGTGTCGCGTTCTTGCGCGACCGCGGTGAACAGTCCGTCGGCGTTGCGCTTGAGGCGCGCGGCCAGATCCGGGTCCAGAGCCATCAGCGAACCTCGATTCCCTCGGTTGCCATCGCCGACTTGACCTCCGGGATGGTCAACTCGCCGAAGTGGAAGACCGACGCGGCGAGCACGGCGTCGGCACCGGCGTGCACCGCCGGCGCGAAATCGCCGACCGCGCCCGCACCTCCGCTGGCGATCACCGGGACGTGCACCTCGGCACGAACCGCGGCCAACATCCGCAGGTCGAAACCGCGCTTGGTGCCGTCGGCGTCCATCGAGTTGAGCAGGATCTCACCGACCCCGAGTTCTTGTCCACGCCTTGCCCATTCGACGGCGTCGATACCGGTGCCACGGCGTCCTCCGTGGGTGGTGACCTCCCACCCCGACGGCGTCGGTTCCGACCCCTCGGGCACGGTCCGCGCATCGACCGACAACACGATGCACTGGGAGCCGAAACGCCTGCTCATCTCGCCGAGGACCTCCGGACGGGCGATGGCGGCGGTGTTGACGCTCACCTTGTCGGCCCCGGCCCGCAGCATCGCGTCGACGTCGTCGACGGTCCGGATGCCGCCACCCACGGTCAGCGGGATGAAGATCTGGTCGGCGGTGCGTTTGACGACCTCGATCATCGTCGCGCGACCGGAACTCGACGCAGTGACGTCGAGGAAGGTGAGTTCGTCCGCACCCTCGCCGTCGTAGCGCGAGGCCAGTTCCACCGGATCACCTGCGTCACGCAGGTTCTGGAAGTTGACGCCCTTCACCACCCGGCCGTCGTCCACATCGAGGCAGGGGATGACGCGAATCGCGACGGTCATGAGTGTCCTCCGAATTCTTCTGGCCGCGTTGCCCATTCGTCACCGGCAACCGATCCGATCACGGCCATGAGCTCCTCGTGCACACCGGGCGCACCGGCGACGATCGAGGTCGAGCGCGCCGACCACGGCGTCCCACCGAGGTCGGTGACGACGCCCCCGGCCGCCCGCACGAGAGCCGCACCGGCCGCGTTGTCCCAGGCATGCCGCCCGAACACGACTGCACCGCCGAAGATCCCGGCCGCGGTGAATGCCAGATCGATGCCCGTGCTGCCGGTCATCCGCAGCCGGGCCACCCGGCTGCTCAGAGCCGCCATCACCTCGGCGCGCACCGCACCCGGATACCGCCCGGCATGGCCGACCGTGAACGGTCCGTAGGCCACTGCGGCCGAACCGAGGTCGGCGTGGCCGAGTTGCTCGGCCGGAGCGCCGTCGATCATCAGCGGGCCGTCGACGTGACCGGCGAAACGCTTGCCCTGCAACGGCAGCCAGGTGAGGCCGAGGACGGGTTCGCCGTCGACCAGCAGGCCGAGCAGGATGCCGGTCAACGGCATGCCCGTCGAATAGTTGTAGGTTCCGTCGACCGGGTCGAGGACCCACACCGCACCGTCGGTGACCTCCGGACCGCCGTACTCCTCACCGTGCACCGGCAACTGGGTGCGGTCGGTGAGTTCCGCGGTGATGCGTCGTTCGAGATCGAGGTCGACCTGGGTGGCGAAATCGGTGGGGCTCTTGGCGATCACACTCGATGCGCCGACACCGGAGACGAAGTCATCGCTCACCGCGTCCAGCACCGACCCCGCGACGTCGAGCAGTCGCGGGTAGTCCAGGTCCGGGACGTGTGTGGTCATGTCCCTGAGACGGCCGAGAGTGCCTCGGGCAGGGTGAACCGACCGGCGTAGAGCGCCTTGCCGACGATCGCCCCCTCGACCCCCTTCTCGACGAGCCCGGCAATGGCGACCAGATCGTCGAGCGCGGAGACGCCGCCCGACGCGACGATCGGCGCCGAGGTGGCCGCGGCCACCTCGGCCAGCAGCTCGAGGTTCGGTCCGGCCAGGGTGCCGTCCTTCGAGACGTCGGTGACCACGTAGCGGGCGCATCCGTCGCCGTCGAGACGTTCGAGCACCTCCCATAGGTCACCACCGTCGGTCACCCATCCGCGACCACGCAGCCGGTAGGAATCGCCTTCCCGGATGACGTCGAGACCGACCGCGATGCGATCGCCATACCGCTCGATCGCGCGGGCACACCACTGCGGGTTCTCCAGCGCTGCGGTACCGAGATTGACGCGTGTGCAGCCGGTGCCCAGCGCGGCCGCGAGCGAGTCGTCGTCGCGGATGCCACCGGAGAGTTCGACCTTCACGTCGAGTTCGCCGACCACGTCCGCGAGCAACTCGCGGTTGTTGCCTCGGCCGAATGCCGCGTCGAGGTCGACGAGGTGAATCCATTCGGCGCCATCGGTCTGCCAGGCCAGAGCGGCCTCACGGGGCGAGCCGTAGGAGGTCTCGGTCCCCGCCGCGCCCTGGACGAGGCGGACGGCCTGACCGTCGGCGACGTCGACGGCGGGCAGGAGTTCAAGCGAGTTACCCATCGGTGGAGGTGTTCCTGTCTGTCGGGGGTTCGGTGTTCGTCGGCAGATTCGGTAGGCGCTGTGCATCTCGTGCGGCACGCAGGTCACGTTCGGCCGTGTCGACCATCCGGCGCGACACGGTCCCGATCACGGCGATCATCGTCACCACTGCGACGAAGGCACCGACGAGTCCGGCGATCGGCGACCACTGCGCGAGCAGCAAGATGATCGGGACGGCCACGATCAGTACCACCACGCCCGCTCCGAGGGAGAACAGGACGAACCTGCCGAAGGAGAACGACGTGGTCGGCCGCTGATCGTCGGTGCTCACGCCAGGGACCGCACCCAGTTGCGGAGCAGATGCGCCCCGGCGTCGCCGGACTTCTCCGGATGGAACTGGGTGGCACACAGGGCACCGTTCTCGATGGCCGCGAGAAACCGCCCACCATGGGTTGCCCACGTCAGCTTCGGTGCGGCCAGCGCCGTGCCCTCGTTGTCCAACTCCCAGGTCTGCGCCGCGTAGGAGTGCACGAAGTAGAACCGGGTGTCGTCGTCGAGACCGTCGAAGAGCACCGAGCCGCCGGGTGCCTCGACGGTGTTCCAGCCCATGTGCGGCAACACTTTTGCCGGCAACTGACTGACCGTGCCGGGCCATTCCCCGCACCCGTCGGCTTCCACACCGAACTCGACACCGCGTTCGAACAGGATCTGCATACCCACGCAGATGCCGAGCACCGGCCGTCCACCGGCGAGGCGCTGTCCGATGATGCGGTCTCCCTGCACGGCCTTGAGCCCCTCCATGCACGCCGCGAAGGCGCCCACGCCGGGGACCACGAGACCGTCGCAGTCGGTCGCGGCCGCGCGGTCGTGGGTCACGGTCACCGTGGCGCCTGCCCGTTCGAGCGCACGCTGCGCCGAACGCAGGTTGCCCGAGCCGTAATCGAGGATGGTGACGTTCGGGTTGGTCACAGCGCGCCCTTCGTCGACGGCACACCGCTCACCCGCGGGTCGCGCTCGGTCGCCGCACGCAGCGCACGGGCCACCGCCTTGAACTCGGCCTCGGTGATGTGGTGCTGGTCGCGCCCGTAGAGGACACGTACGTGCAGGGCGATTCGCGCGTTGAGCGCGATCGACTCGAACACGTGCCGATTGATCACCGTCGAGTAGGGCACGCCCGGGTAGCCGCCGATCACCGCGGTCAGCAGGTGCTCGGGCTCACCGGTGTGCACGCAGTACGGCCGGCCGGAGACGTCGACGACGGCGTGCGCGAGAGTCTCGTCCATCGGTATGTAGCAGTCGCCGAAGCGGCGGATGCCCTTCTTGTCACCGAGCGCCTCGCCGAGCGCCTGGCCCAACACGATGGCGGTGTCCTCGATCGTGTGGTGCCCCTCGACCTCGACGTCGCCGTTCGCCTCGACGGTGAGGTCGAAACTGCCGTGCTGACCGAAGGCGGTGAGCATGTGGTCGAAGAACGCGATCCCGGTGGAGATGTTGGTGACGCCGGTGCCATCGAGGTTCAGCTCGACGATGATCGACGACTCCTTGGTCGCACGTTCGACGCGGGCGGTGCGCGGGGTTGCGGGTGTGGTCACTTACCCATTCTCCAGATCTGTGGACGCGAGGGTTCTGCTGACATCGAGGAAGGCGTCGTTCTCGGCTGCGAGACCGATGGTGACGCGCAGGTATCCGGGGATACCGACGTCACGGATCAGCACACCACGGTCGAGGTAGCGCTGCCAGGACGCCGACGCATCGGTGAAGTGGCCGAACAAGACGAAGTTGGCGTCGGAGTCGATGACCCGGAACCCGGCGGCGGCGAGCTCGGCGACGACGCGTGTGCGTTCGGCGATGATCGCGGCCACCCCGGCGAGGGTCTCGTCGCTGTGCCGCAAGGCCGCGCGCGCGGCGGCCTGGGTCAACACCGACAGGTGATACGGAAGACGCACCAGCAGCAGGGCCTCGACGATGGCCGGTGCCGCGGCCAGATAGCCGAGGCGGCCGCCGGCGAACGCGAACGCCTTGCTCATGGTGCGGCTCACGACGACCTTGGCCGGATACTCGTCGATGAGCACGGCGGCACTCGGCTGTGCGGAGAACTCGCCGTACGCCTCGTCGACGATCACGATGCCCGGCGCCGCCTCGACGATGCGGCGCAGATCATCGAGCGCGATCGAGCCGCCGGTCGGATTGTTGGGTGACGTCACGAACACCACGTCGGGACGGCGCGCCTCCACCTCGCCCACCGCGTAGTCGACGTCGACGCCGAAGTCGTCGGTTCGCTTGGCCTCCACCCACGTGGTGTCGGTGCCGTC
The DNA here is from genome assembly GCF_048537895.1 of Gordonia sp. CPCC 206044. Classification (NCBI taxonomy): domain Bacteria; kingdom Bacillati; phylum Actinomycetota; class Actinomycetes; order Mycobacteriales; family Gordoniaceae; genus Gordonia; species Gordonia sp. CPCC 206044. Next base: position 86,071 of record NZ_JBCLVL010000016.1, on the reverse strand, counting down.
GGAGATGATCGGGTGCATCGAGTAGGACGGCACGAATCCCAGGGCGCTGCGGCCCGGTCCGCCGAACGCCTGCAGGAGCTGCTGCAGGATCTCGTTGGAACCGTTGGCCGCCCACAGGTTCTCGACCGTGAGCGCCACACCGGTCGCGCGACTCAGGTAGGCGGCGAGATCGGTACGCAGGGCCACCGCGTCCCGGTCCGGATAGCGATGCAGTGCGGCCGCGGCCGCACGCGCGGACTCGGCGACGTCGTCGATCAGCGCGGGCGTCGGCGGGTGCGGGTTCTCGTTGGTGTTGAGCACCACCGGCACCTTGAGTTGCGGTGCGCCATAAGCACTCTTGCCGCGCAGGTTGTCACGCAACGGCAGGTCGTCGACCGTGATGGCCGAGCCGGGCACGGCCGCCGTGTCGTCGGGGACCACCCGGTCGGTCGCGGTCACGATGCCCCGCCGTTCACGAAGCGCTGCTTGACCGCATCCCCATGTCCGGGAAGGTCTTCGGCGTCGGCGAGGGTGACGACCCGGTCGGCGACGTCGCGCAATGCGGCCTCGTCGTAGTCGATGACGTGCACTCCCTTGAGGAACGTCTGCACCGACAACCCGGATGCGAATCGAGCCGAACCCGACGTCGGCAGAACGTGATTGGAACCGGCGCAGTAGTCGCCGAGACTCACCGGTGCGTACGGCCCGACGAAGATCGCACCCGCATTGGTGATCCGGTCGGCCACCGCCGCGGCATCACGGGTCTGGATCTCGAGGTGCTCGGCCGCGTAGGCGTCGACCACCGCGATCCCGGCCTCGAGGTCGTCGACGAGCACGATGCCCGACTGCTCGCCGCTCAGGGCGGTGGTCACCCGCTCGCGGTGCTTCGTCGTCGCGACCTGCTGATCCAACGCCGCGTCGACGGCATCGGCCAGGTCGGCGCTGTCGGTGACGAGTACCGACGCCGCGAGGACGTCGTGTTCGGCCTGGCTGATCAGGTCGGAGGCGAGGATGCCCGCATCGGCCGAGTCGTCGGCGAGGATGGCGATCTCGGTGGGGCCGGCCTCGGAGTCGATGCCGACGGTTCCGCGACACAGCCGCTTGGCGGCGGTCACGTAGATGTTGCCGGGGCCGGTGATGAGGTCGACGGGGTCGAGAACCGAATTCGGCTCGTCGGCCTCATCGGTGTCCTGCCCGCCGTAGGCGAGCAGCGCGACGGCCTGCGCCCCACCGACCGCCCAGACCTCGTCGACGCCGAGCAATGCGCACGCGGCCAGGATCGTCGGGTGCGGCTGTCCGCCGAAGTCCTTCTGCGGGGGCGAGGTGACCACCAGCGACCCGACGCCTGCCTCTTGTGCGGGCACCACGTTCATGATCACGCTCGACGGATAGACCGCGTTGCCGCCCGGCACGTACAGGCCGACGCGACGCACCGGGATCCACTTCTCACTGACCGTGCCACCGTCGACGACCTGGGTCTTCGTGGTGGTGCGACGCTGGTCGGCGTGCACCGTGCGCGCCCGGGTGATGGACTCACGCAAGGCGTCGGCGATCGACGGGTCCAGCGCCTCGAGGGCATCGGCGATGGCCTTCGCGGGCACCCGCACCGATGCGGGTCGGGCACCGTCGAACCGCTCCCCGTACTCCAGGGCTGCCTCGGCACCCCGATCCGCGACCGCATGGACCACCGGCGCCACCGTGTCGAGAACGGCGTTGACGTCGGTGCCCCCGCGGGGCAGAGCGCGACGCAGTTCGGCGAGCGTCGGGGTGCTACCGCGCAGGTCGGTTCGGGCGAGCATGATCTCTCCTGTGTGGGCTGGGGGTTCCCGTCCAGGATATGGGGTCGCGCCACCTGGTTTCGAATCCGCCTGTTTCACGGCCGCGCCACGGGGCTTCGAACGCGGAACTGAATCCGGATTCGTAGTAGTTATGCGCCTCTGATGCGGGTTGTCACTACGAAGTCGCGTCAGTGCCCGGGAGCCGGGATGTCCAATCCCAGGTCGAGCGCGGTGACCGAATGCGTCAGTGCGCCGACGGCCAGGTAGTCGACTCCCGTGCCGGCGTAATCGGCGGCCTGGTCAAGACTCAGTCCTCCCGAGCTCTCGAGCTTGGTCTCCGGCGACCGGGTGTTGCGACGCTGCACCGCGGTCTGCGTCGCCCAGAGCTCGAAGTTGTCGAGGAGCACGAGTTGCGGCTGCAACGGCAACACCTCGTCGAGCTGGGCCAGCGAATCCACCTCCACCTCGACCGGCAGATCCGGAGCGGCGGAGCGGATCGCCTCATAGGCGGCGCGCACCGAACCAGCGGCGGCCACGTGGTTGTCCTTGATCAGCGCGGCGTCGCCGAGGCCCATCCGGTGGTTGACACCGCCACCGGCGCGGACTGCGTACTTCTGCAGGGACCGCATGCCGGGCAGCGTCTTTCGCGAGTCCCGAATACGTGCACGGGTGCCGTCGACCGCATCCACCCAGCAGGCGGTCGCGGTGGCGATCCCGGACAGATGGCAGATCAGGTTCAACGCGGTCCGTTCCGCGGTCAGCAACGACGCCGTCGGCGCGCTCACGCGCAGCACCACGTCCCCTGCCGCCACATGCGTGCCGTCGGTCACGGACTCGACGACCTGATAGGCGTCGACGCCGATGACCTCGTCGAAGACGGCCAACACGACCGGCACCCCGGCCACGACGCCGTCGGCGCGACTGACGATCGCCGCGTCGGTGACCGCACCGCCGGGCACGGTCGCACCGGTGGTGACGTCGGGACCGTAGCGCAGGTCCTCGTCGAGCGCTGTGCGGATCAACGCCCGGACTTCGTCGTCGACGACAGCGCTCAGCTCGTCGTCGGCTGTCGCCTGACCGACGAAGCCCTGATCGGCCACGCCGCTACTCACCGGAGCCCGGGTTCCCGATCGCGATCATCCGTTCCACGCTCTGCCGAGCACGCTCGGCGACCTCGGGTGCGACATGGACTTCGTCGCGACCCTCGCGCAGAGCACGCAGCAGCGCGGCCGGGGTGATCATCTTCATGTACGGGCACGAGGCACGATCATTGACAGGCTGGAAGTCGATACCCGGCGCGGCCTTGCGAAGCTGGTGCAGCATGCCGACCTCGGTCGCGACCAAGACCTGGGTGGCCCCGGTCTCGCGCGCGGCGTCGATCATGCCGCCCGTGGAGAGGATCTTCACCCGGCCGTCGGGCACGGCGCCCTCACCGGCGAGGTAGAGGGCCGAGGTGGCACATCCGCACTCGGGGTGGATGAACAGGTCGGCATCGGGGTGCGACTGCGCCTGCTCGGTCAGCTCGTCACCGTTGATCCCCGCGTGCACGTGGCACTCGCCTGCCCAGATGTGGATGTTGTCGCGGCCGGTCTCGCGCTTCACATGCGCACCGAGGAACTGGTCCGGCAGGAACAGCACGTCGCGGTCGGCGTCGATGGAGGCGACCACGTCGACGGCGTTCGACGACGTGCAGCAGATGTCGGTGAGTCCCTTGACCTCGGCCGTGGTGTTCACATACGAGACGACGACCGCATCGGGGAAATCGGCTTTCCACGCACGCAGATCGTCGGCGGTGATCGAGTCGGCGAGCGAACAGCCTGCCCGCGCATCCGGGATCAGCACCCTCTTCTCGGGGCTGAGGATCTTGGCGGTCTCGGCCATGAAGTGCACGCCACAGAAGACGATCTCGTCGGAATCGACCTCCGCGGCGATACGGGACAGCGCCAACGAGTCGCCCACGTGGTCGGCGACGTCCTGGATCGCCGGAAGTTCGTAGTTGTGCGCGAGCAGCGTCGCGTTGCGGGCCCGCGCCAGGCGACGGACCTCGTCGGCCCATTCCTCGGTGGGCTCGACACCGGAATACCCACCCGGACCATCGATCCACACCGTCGACTCCGATTCGGCCGATGTTGCCGGCCGATCGCTGGTGATGCTCATCTGCCACTCCCTCTGGCGGTCGTCCTCGAGTCACGGGCTGTGCGTCGAGGCAGGTTTTCGACTCATGATCGAAAACACTGCCATCGTAACACCGGTCACACTCGCGGCATTCCCGTGGGCGATTCGAGTAGTCCACTACGCGTTACGCGCGGAAATCGCCGACCTAGCGTCAGCCATGTGAATAACCGACCGCGCCGACCCCGCCGACGCTGACCCGATTGTGAGCAGCACGATGACCGTCTCCCCCACGACCTTCTCACCCGCCCCTGGTTTCGTGCAGTCCCCCATCCAGTCGACCCCCGTCCCATCGACCCCCCTCCAATCGACGAGGGCCACTCCTTCGGCCGACGCACGAACCCGACGACGCGAAATGGCACTCGCACGGCTGGCCGCCCGACGCATGCCGTTGCCGCCGGTCGGATCGAGCACCGAAGCCCGTGACCCCCGGCGTGGTCGGCAGCCCGACCGCACCCATGCGCACATGCACCTCGTCGTCGACGAGCCGGCGCCCACCACCCCGCGTCCGGTTCCGCCGCCCCCGCCGCTCACGCCGCCGCCGGGACAGGAGGATCGTCCTCGCCCCGAACTGACCCAGCGCGAGGTCCAGGTGATCCGGACCTGGTTGCTCACCGATTCCAAAATCCTTGTCGCACAGGAATTGAACATCTCGGTCGGCACCGTGAACACGCATCTGACCCGTATCCGGGCCAAATACGCCGGAGTGGGCCGCACCGCCCGGACGAAGGCCTCGCTGGCCGCACGTGCGATTCAGGACGGGTTGTTGTCGCTGGACGAACTCTGACCGTCGCCCGCGCGGTCGCGTCGCGCGGCGATGGCGTCGACGCACCATACAATCGACGCCATGCCGACACCCCTGCCCTCGTCATCGAGCACCGACGGGGTGTCGTCGGATGTCCGCGTGGAGGTCCTGACCGCGGTGTTCCAGGTCCGCGTGGTCGATCCCGCCAGCGCACCCGTGCTCTGCGTGCTGCTCGCTCGCGCCGAGGCCTCCGACGAATGGTCGCTGCCCGGTGGGGACGTCACCCCCGACGAAACGCTGGAGACCAGCGCCCGACGGCTCGTCGCGGCTCTCGACATCGGCACCATCGCCCATCTGGAGCAGCTCGCGGTGTTCTCCGCACCGGATCGTGTGCCCGATGCGCGCACCATCGCCTCGACCTACCTCGGGCTCATCCCGACCGACGAGTCGGCGACCGGCACCGCCACATGGCACCCGGTCGACGATCTGCCAGAGTTGGCGTTCGACCACCGGCAGATCGTGGTGGCCGCGCGCCATCGGCTGGCGGCCAAGTTGTCCTACACCAACATCGCGTTCGCCTTGGCGCCGGCGCGATTCCCGATGTCGGAGCTGTCCGAGATCTATTGCGCCGCACTTGGTTACCCGGTCGACACGACCAATCTGCTGCGCATCCTGAGTCGTCGGGCGGTGGTGGTCGCCACCGGAACGGTGGGTAAGACCGGCCGGTCGGGCGGGCGGCCGCCCGCGTTGTATCAGTTCGCCGATTCGCGGCTTCGGGTCACCGACGAGTTCGCGACCCTGCGCCCGCCGATGTGAGTGCGTCCGTCCTCGTCGTCGACGATCAGGCGGGCTGACCGGTCGGCTCCGACGGCCCGGCCGAGACCTCGTACAGGTCGCCGACCCCGAGGTCGGCGTGGCGCGAGGCCAGGGCGAGCCCGAGATAGACCAGGGCCGCCGCCAGCGGAGCGCACACGAAGATCGCCCACGGGCCACCCGCGCCGCCGCGGACCGCTCCGTCGAGCCAGAGGTCGGGGACCACATCGAAGGCCGCCCCCGCCGGAAGCGAGCGCGGGTCGTCGAAGCGCACGTCGGCGACCCACGTGCCGACGAGCGCGGCGATCGCTGCGCCGACGAAGGTCGACGCCGCCACCACCAGAGCGCCCAGCGGGCCGCGCCACTGCCGACTCGTCAGCCACGCGACCACGACCGCGATCACGCCGTACCCGAAGAGCACCACCGCGAAGGTGGCCACGCCGGCGAACTCGTCCGGGAACTGTTCGGCCGGGATGATCGCCGAGTCGTCGCCGACGACGCGGCCCGTCATCGCCGGGGTGATCATCGCCCAGAGTGCCCCCGCGACGGCCCCGAGCAGGATGACCGACACGACGACGGCCACCAGCGGACCGACCGGGCGCTGCGGTGCGGACCGTCGCGTGTAGTCGGCGTTCGTCACCGCTGCCCCAGCTCGGTCGAGTCGACGGTGCCGTGACGCGAACAACGCGCGCCCCACCCGTCGGGACGGACCTGCACCACCATCCGCCGACCACACTGCCCGCAGAAGCGGGGCGGCTCGAGGCCCAGGCGCGCGGCGGCGGGGATCGTGTCCGGGGACTCGAGTTCGAGTTCGGTCCCGGTGTAGACGCCGAACCGGCACGGTTCGGCAAGCGGTCCGGGCACCGGCAGCGACGTGCCCGGGGCTGTCATCGGAGAAGTCACCTCATCGAGCCTAGATGCTGTCGTTGAGAGCTTTGATCGGCATCGACAGATCCGTCAGCAGATCGAGGTCGTCCTCGGCGGGTCGTCCCAGGGTGGTCAGGTAGTTGCCGACGATGACGGCGTTGATACCACCGAGGATGCCCTGTTTGGCGCCGAGGTCGCCGAGGGTGATCTCACGGCCACCGGCGAAACGCAGGATGGTGCGCGGCAGGGCCAGGCGGAATGCGGCGACCGCCTTGAGCGCCTCCGAAGCGGGCAAGACATCCAGCTCCCCGAAGGGAGTCCCCGGACGCGGGTTGAGGAAGTTCAGCGGAACCTCGTCGGGTTCGAGGGCGGCGAGGTCGGCCGCGAACTCGGCGCGCTGCTCGAGACTCTCGCCCATACCGAGGATTCCGCCGCAGCAGACCTCCATGCCGGCGTCGCGCACCATACGCAGCGTGTCCCACCGTTCTTCCCACGAGTGGGTGGTGACGACATTCGGGAAGTGGCTGCGGGCGGTTTCCAGGTTGTGGTTGTAGCGGTGGACGCCCATGTCCTTGAGCTGGTCGACCTGCTCCTGGGTGAGCATGCCGAGGCTGCAGGCGATCTGGATGTCGACCTCGTTGCGGATCGCCTCGATCCCGGCGGCCACCTGGCTGAGCAACCGCTTGTCGGGGCCGCGCACCGCCGCGACGATGCAGAACTCGGTGGCCCCGGTCTTGGCCGTCTGCTTGGCCGCTTCGACCAGCGACGGGATGTCGATCCAGGCGCTACGCACCGGAGATGCGAACAGACCCGACTGCGAGCAGAAATGGCAGTCCTCGGGGCAACCGCCGGTCTTCAACGAGATGATTCCCTCCACCTCGACCTCGGGGCCACACCACGTCATCCGGACGTCGTGGGCGAGCTGGAGCAGTTCGGTGAGCCGTTCGTCGGGCAGGCGCAAGACCTCGAGGACCTGGTCGCGATCGAGCGGCTCGCCGCGGTCGAGGACCTGGGTGCGGGCGAGATCGAGAATGTCGGTCGTGGCGGGTGCCTGGGTCACGAGAGAACTCCTTCGGTGGGCTGGTCGATGTGGTCGGAACGGGTGGTCCGCGGAGGAAATCCGGTTGCTGTCGCGGGAAATCCGGTTGCTGTCGCGGGATTTTCGGTTGCTGTCGCGGGATTTTCGGTTGCTGTCGCGGGGGTTGTGGTTGCTGTCGCGGGGGCGATCAGTTCGGTGTGCAGCCAGGTGGGGTCGAACCAGGAGGGCGCGCGACGTCGGAACTCGGCAGGATCGAGATTGCCTGCGCCGGCCGGCACGGCCCCGACGATGGGCACCCCTGTCACGCGCGGCAGGTCGACGCGATTACACGTCATCGCGAGATCCGGCTCGGCAGGCCAGGAGCCGATGACCAGACCGGACGGACGCAGTCCGCGGGCGGTGATCGCCGCGACGGTGAGCTCGGCGTGGTTGAGCGCCCCCAGACCGGCCGGCACCACCACGACGACGTCGGCGTCGATCTCCTGCGCGACGTCGAGCAGGGTGAGGTCGTCGGCCAGGCGGACCAGCACACCACCGGCACCCTCGACGATGGTCAGGTCGTGCTCGCCGGACAGGCCGGCCACCGTGGTCCGCACGGTGCCGAGATCCAGTGCGGGCAGACCGGAACGACGCGCCGCGGTGTCGGGGGCCAGCGGCTCGGGATAGCGCACACACTCGGCCGTCGTGACGGGGCCCGCGAGTGCGGTGACGGTGGCGAGGTCGCCGGGTTCGTCGGCCTCCACACCGGTCTGCGCCGGTTTGCACACCGCGGTGCGGACGTCCCGGTCGGCGACGGCCGCGACGAGGGCTGCGGTCACCACGGTCTTGCCGATGTCGGTGGAGGTCCCGGTGACCGCCAGAACCCGGCCGCCCGCGCGGATCATCGGGCACCCACCTGATGCAGGGCGTCGACGACCACGCGTGCGACGTGGTCGACGACGGATGTATCGAGGTCGGCGCGCACGGTCAGCCGCAGCCGCGACGTTCCGGCCGGCACCGACGGCGGCCGGAAGCACCCGACGAAGACCCCTCGGTCGCGGCAGGCCGTGGCGGCGGCCACTGCATGCTGCGGCTCACCGATGATCAGAGAGATCACGGCGGCGGCCGGATCGTCGGCTCCCACGGCACGGGCGAGCCGAGAGGCGTTCTCGTGCAGCCGGTCCGGCATCGACGGATCGGCACGCAGCAGTTCCAGCGCGGCCCGGGCGGCGCCGACGGCGGCCGGATTGAGCCCCGTGTCGAAGATGAAGGTCCGGGCCCGGTCGATGAGATGCGAGCGCAACAGTTCCGGACCGAGTACGACTCCGCCCTGCGCGCCAAGCGACTTCGACAACACCGTGGTGACCACCAGATCCGGCGCACCGGAGAGGCCGAGTTCGGCGACGAGACCGCGGCCACCGGGCCCGCGCACGCCGAGCGCGTGGGCCTCGTCGACGAGCAGGGCCGCACCGCAGTCCCGTGCTGCCGCATGGAGTTCCGCGATCGGTGCGGGCGCACCGTCGATGCTGTAGACCGAGTCGGTGACCACCAGGGCGCGCGATTCGGTGCGGTCGCGCAATGCGGTCCGCACCGCGTCGTGGTCGCCGCGCTCCACGACCACCACGCGCGCCCGTGACAGTCGGCAGCCGTCGATCAGCGACGCGTGTGTGCCGGTGTCGCTGACGATGAGGTCACCGCGTCCGACCAGCGCGGTGATCGCACCCACGTTGGCCAGGTACCCCGACGAGAATGCCAGTGCAGCAGGGAATCCGAGGAAGTCGGCGAGTTCGTTCTCGAGCGCGACGTGTGCCGCGGTGGTGCCCGCGACCAGACGTGAGGCCGTCGAACCGGCACCCCACGAGTCGAGTGCGGCATGCGCCCCGGCGATCACCGCCGGGTGCGTCGACAGTCCGAGGTAGTCGTTGGACGCGAGGTTGATCATCGTCGAATCGGTCTGCCGGACAACCGGTTCACGGTGCAGGCCGGCGTCACGCAGGCGGACCGCTTCGTCGGCGAGCCAGGCCAGCGCGTGATCGCCGGTGGCGCTCGGCCACCTGTCGACGAGAGATGGGGTGGCGTCCGATACCTCGGTGGTCGTCATGGTCTCGCTCCGGCGATCAGGTCGTGGGACAGACAGGCATCGACCGCGGCGCGGACGCCGCGGGTGATCGCGTCGATGTCGTCGTCGGTGCACACGAAAGGTGGCATCACATAGATCAGGTCGCGGAAGGGGCGCAGCCACACCCCGGCGTCGACTGCGGCTGCGGTGGCGGCCGCCATGTCGACCGGACGGTCGAGTTGCACGACGCCGATGGCACCGAGCACACGTACGTCGGCGACGCCCGGCAGGTCGATGAGACCGTCCAGACCTCGCCGCAGCCCGTCCTCGATGGCGCAGACCCGCGCACGCCACGGCGACTCGAGCAGCAACTCGACGGCCGCCACCGCGACCGCGCAGGCCAGCGGATTGGCCATGAAGGTGGGGCCGTGCGCGAGACCACCGGCCTCGCCGCGACTGATCTGCTCGGCGATGGCCGTGGTGCACAAGGTGGCGGCCAGCGTCAGATAGCCACCCGTCAACGCCTTGCCCACACACATGATGTCGGGACTGACACCGGCGTGGTCGGCGGCGAACAACTCGCCGGTGCGCCCGAACCCGGTGGCGATCTCGTCGAAGATCAGCAGGACGCCCGCGTGGTCGCAGATCCGGCGCAGTTCGCTCAGATAGCGCGGGTCGTGAAATCGCATGCCGCCCGCGCCCTGCACGACGGGTTCGACGATCACCGCGGCGAGTCGGTCACGGTGCTCGGTGACCGCGCCCTGCAGCACCGACACGTAGTCGGGGTCGAACCCGACCGGCGGCGCGGGCACGAAGACCTGTTCGGTGAGCACGTCGGTCCACATCGAGTGCATGCCGCCGTCGGGATCGCAGACGCTCATGGGGGTGAAGGTGTCCCCGTGGTAGCCACCTCGCCAGGTGAGCAGGCGGGTGCGGCCGGGTTCGCCACGGCTGCGCCAGTACTGCAGGGCCATCTTCGTGGCCACCTCGACCGACACGGACCCGGAGTCGGCGAAGAACACCTTCTGGAGCGGAACCGGAGTGACCGACACCAGTAGTTCCGCGAGTCGCGCGGCCGGTTCGTGGGTGAGGCCGCCGAACATCACGTGTGACATCGCTCGCACCTGCTCGGTGACGGCGTTGTCGAGGACAGGGTGTCCGTAGCCGTGGATCGCGGCCCACCACGAACTCATCCCGTCGACGAGGTACCTCCCGTCGGCGAGTTCGAGGCGCACGCCGTGTGCCGCCCGAACGACGAGTGGGTCGGTCGCGGGAGGCATGGCGCCGTACGGATGCCAGATGTGCTCGGCATCGATCCGGCTGATGGTTGCCTCGTCCACGGTGCAACTGTCCTTCGGTCTCGGGGCGACAGGTCCTGGACACTGTACAGGCCTCTCCTGAACGGTGTACAGGACCGGTCGGAGACTCGACTACCCTGACCGCGTGAGCAACAACCGAGCCGACGTCTTGCGCGCGGCCCGCGACATCCTCACCGAGCACAGCCTGGCCGACCTGTCGATGCGTCGCCTGGCCTCGGATCTCGGCGTCCGGCCGAATGCGCTGTACTGGCATTTCCCCAACAAGCAGACGCTGCTCGCCGCCCTCTCCGACGCCATCCTGGGCGAGGTGGCCACCCCACCCGACGCGCTGCCGTGGGATGAGCGCCTGGCCTTTCTCGCCACCGGGATGCGCGGGGCCTTGCTGTCGGTCCCCGACAGCGCCGAAGTGGTGTCGTCGAGCTGGGCCAGCGGCCTGTCTCCCAAGACGATCGCGCACGATCTGGCCGACGTGGCCGCCACGGGTGGCGGTCTCAGCGACCGTGATGCACATGCCGTCGCGACCGCGATCTGTCAGCTGGTGATCGGCCTGACCATCGAAGAGCAGACCCGCGCTCAGATGGAGCGGATGCAGGTGACCGGACCCTCCGATCGGGACTTCACGGGTGAGTTCGCCGATGGTCTCAGCGTGATCCTGGACGGCGCCCGGACGCGTGCCGACACCCGACCAGGCGGGTAAAGAGTTGGGAAAGTAAAGGTCAGACGGGGTGTGTCGGGGCCCGCCCGATGCGGTTTTCACAGCCCGGGCATGTAGATTTGCATCCCGACAGCCGCCCGATGGAGCATCGAGCGGCCCCGCGGAGCCGTTTCGGCGGACCCCTCGAGACATCCACATAGCCGAGACAAGGAAGTCCCACCGAGACAGTGGCAGCCCCCACCCAGACAGCCCACGCCGAGCGGCCGGCCACCACCAGCACCGTGCCCGCCTACCGCACCGACCTCGACGGTCTGCGCGGTATCGCGATCACCCTGGTGGCCTGCTTCCACATCTGGTTCGGCCGGGTCTCGGGTGGTGTCGACGTCTTCCTGACGCTGTCGGGCTACTTCTTCATCGGTTCGCTGTTGCGACATGCGATCCACAGTCAGGCCGCGCACGTCACCTTCCGGGACACATTGAACCCCTGGCCGCGACTCAAGCGCCTGCTCCGACGGCTGTTGCCCGCCCTGTTCACCGTCCTGATCGCCGTCGCCGTCCTCACCGTGGTGGTGATGCCGCAGACGCGATGGGTGAACATCGGGCACGAGTTGGTGGCGAGCGCGCTGTATTACCAGAACTGGCACCTCGCCCTGAACTCGCAGGACTACCTGGCCGCCAGTTCGGCGAACAGCCCGTTGCAGCACATCTGGTCGATGTCGGTGCAGGGTCAGTTCTTCGTCGGCATGCTGCTGATCGCGCTGGTGTTCGCCGGCATCGTCAAACTGGCCCCCCGCGTGATTCCCGCACTCTCCGACCCGCGCGCCGTCCGCGCCCTGGTGGCGACGGGTGTCATCGGGCTCGCCGCCGTGTCGTTCTACTGGGCGCACATGCGGATGGCGGTCAATCAGGAGTTCAACTACTACGACACGTTCTCGCGCCTGTGGGAGCCGTTGGCGGGTGGTCTGCTGGCGATCTGGCTGCCCAGCTGGCGGGTGCCGAGATGGATTCGCAACTCGCTCGCGCTGATCGGCCTCGGTCTCATCGTCACCTGCGGCTGGTGGATCGACGGCGTGCAGTCCTACCCCGGTCCGAAGGCCCTCGTCCCGGTCCTGTCGACGCTGGTGATCATCTGGGCCGGCGCGACCGCGTTGGAGAAGCCGCGACCCGGCCGCGACGACCCGCAGTCGCTGCCCGCCGTCAACCGGGCGCTGGCCACCCGAGTGCCGGTGTGGCTCGGCACCATCGCGTACTCGCTGTACCTGTGGCACTGGCCGCTGCTGATCTTCTACCTCACCTGGCGCGACAAGAACGACGCATCGGTGCTCGAGGGCGTCGTGTTGATCGCGCTGTCCCTCGTCCTCGCATGGCTCACCAAGCGCTACATCGAGGACCCGCTCCGTGGCGGCGGCCGGTCGAAACTCACCGAGGCCCCCACACACGGCAGACCCCGCTGGCTCGGATACGCCTCGGTGGTCACCTCGATCCTGGTGGTGGCGACGCTGGCCACCGGTGTCGGGATCAAGGTGTGGGAACGCCATGTCAGCAACATCCAGGTGGACACCAAGAACCTCGACCCGCGCCTCTATCCGGGAGCGCGAGCACTGCTCAACGGCTATCCGGTCCCGGCACTCGATCCGCAGCCGTCACCGCTGATGGTGATCAAGGACTTCCCGGAGACCTCGACAGACGGCTACATGAGCAGCTTCGAGGATCCGGAGATCCACGTCGGCGTCTACGGTGATCCGAACGCCACGAAGACGATCGCGCTCATCGGCGGTTCACACGCGGAGTTCTGGATCAGCGCACTCAACACCCTCGGGATGCGCAACCACTTCAAGGTGACCACCTACCTGAAGATGGGTTGCCCGATGTCCACCGAGTTGGTGCCCAAGCAGCAGGGTGTGCCCTATCCCCAGTGTCACGACTGGGTCATGCGGGTGATGAAGAAGGTCAAGGCCGACAAGCCCGACGCGGTCTTCACCAATTCGACCCGGCCGCGCGATTACCAGTCCGGCGACTGGGTGCCGCCGTCGTACCCGCCGATCTTCGACGAGTTCCTCGGCGCGGGTATCTCGGTGCTCGGCATGCGCGACACCCCGTGGCCGAAGGGACCTCAGGGTGCGATCGACACGCCGACCTGTCTGGCCGACGGCGGTACCGCAGAATCCTGTGGCACCCGACGGGCGGCGGCTCTGGCCCCCGAGGATCCGGCCCGCGAACTGGCCCGGACGCGTCCGGATTTCCACCCTCTCGACATGACCGCAGGAATCTGCAACGAGACCCTGTGTCCGGCGGTGGTCGGCAACATCATCGTCTACAAGGACTGGCACCACCTGAGTGCGACGTACGTGCGCAGCCTCACCGATGAACTCGGCAGACAGCTGGCACTCGCATTGCCGTGGACCGGCCCGACGGTCCCCTGAGGCGAGATCCACCGCACCGCACTCCGAGATGTACGAGAGGCGGCCGCCCGCTAGTGTCATCTCATGGATTCGCCGAAGACACCGGCTTCCGGCGCGTCGGTCTCCGATGCCGTTGATCCGGAGCACGCCGAGCCCGCAGGGGTGACCGACGTGCCTGCCCCGACCGACATCTCCGAACCCGAGGTCGACCGCACACCGTTCATCGTCTGGCCCGGCACGCCCTATCCCCTGGGCGCAACGTATGACGGTGTGGGAACGAACTTTTCGTTGTTCTCCGAAGTCGCCAGTGCCGTCGACCTGTGTCTGATCGACGACGACGGCACCGAACGACGCATCCGCCTCGAAGAGGTCGACGGCTACTGCTGGCACTGCTACCTGCCCAACGTCGGCCCCGGACAGTTCTACGGGTTCCGGGTGCACGGACCCTACGCGCCCGCCGAGGGCCTGCGCTGTGACCCCAGCAAGCTCCTGCTCGACCCGTACGGCAAGGCATTCCACGGCGCTTTCGACTCGGACCCGTCGCTGTTCTCCTACCCCATCGCCGGGTCCGACGCACCGGACGAAGCGCCCGAACCGTCGACCGACACGGCCGCACCCGACGACACGGCGGCAGACGACCCGAGCCCCGACAGAGTCACGACTGCCGGGGACACAACTGCCGGGGACACAGCAGCCGAGAACTCCGGCGTCGACTCGGGGCGGGTGCTCCCGGTCATCACCCGCCACCCCGACGACATGCCGCAGCTCGACTCGCTGGGCCACACCATGCTCTCGGTGGTCATCAATCCGTACTTCGACTGGCAGAACGACCGTTCGCCTGGGCGGCCCTACCACCAGACGGTGATCTACGAGGCACACGTCAAGGGCATGACCGCTACACATCCGGACATCCCGGAGCATCTGCGCGGCACCTATGCCGGGCTCGCACACCCGGCCATCATCGACCATCTGAAGTCGCTGGGCGTCACCGCGATCGAGTTGATGCCGGTCCACCAGTTCATGCAGGATTTCGTGCTGCTCGACCAAGGACTGCGAAACTACTGGGGCTACAACACCTTCGGCTTTCTCGCGCCGCACCTCGAGTACGCATCCAATCCGGAACAGCCGGCCGGCGCGGTCACCGAGTTCAAGGCGATGGTACGGGCGTTCCACAAAGCCGACATCGAGGTCATACTGGACGTGGTCTACAACCACACCGCCGAGGGCAACCACCGGGGACCGACCATCTCGTTCCGCGGAATCGACAACGGCGCCTACTACCGGCTGGTCGACGGTGACCCCGAGATGTACATGGACTACACGGGGACCGGCAACAGCCTCAACGGCCGCCACCCGCACACCCTGCAGTTGATCATGGACTCGCTGCGCTACTGGGTACTCGAGATGCACGTGGACGGGTTCCGCTTCGATCTCGCCTCAACACTCGCGCGTGAACTCCACGACGTCGATCGACTCTCGGCGTTCTTCGATCTCGTCCAACAGGATCCGGTGGTCAGCCAGGTCAAGTTGATCGCCGAACCATGGGACATCGGCGAGGGTGGATACCAGGTCGGCAACTTCCCGCCGCTGTGGACGGAATGGAACGGCAAATACCGCGACACCGTCCGCGATTACTGGCGCGGCGAGCCGGCCACCCTCGGCGAGTTCGCGTCCCGGTTGACCGGGTCGTCGGATCTCTACGAGGCCACCGGTCGCCGACCGCTGGCCAGCATCAACTTCGTCACCGCGCACGACGGCTTCACCCTGCGAGATCTGGTCTCCTACAACGAGAAACACAACGAGGCCAACGGGGAGGACAACCGCGACGGAGAGAGCCACAATCGGTCGTGGAACTGTGGCGTCGAAGGACCGACCGACGATCCGGAGATCCTCGCGCTCCGCAGCCGACAGCAACGCAACATCCTGGCCACGCTGTTCTTGTCCCAGGGCACCCCGATGCTCGCCCACGGCGACGAAATGGGACGAACCCAGCAGGGCAACAACAACGTCTACTGCCAGGATTCCGAACTCGCCTGGATGGATTGGTCGTTGGCCGAGAAGAACGCCGACCTCCTGGAGTTCACCCGCACGGTGATCACGATGCGCAATCGGCATCCGGTCTTCCGGCGGCGCCGCTTCTTTGCCGGTAAGCCCATCCGCTGGGGAGATCAAGCGCTCGACATCGTGTGGTTGACCCCGTCCGGCGAAGAGATGACCAGTGCCGACTGGGACAGCGGTTTCGGCAAATCGTTGGCCGTGTTCCTCAACGGGGACGGTATCGGCGAGAAGGACGAGCGCGGCGAGACGGTGGTCGACGACAGCTTCCTGATCTGCTTCAACGCCCACTTCGAGGACATCGACTTCCTCACCCCGTCGTCGGTGGCCGGCGAGTGGGTCGGAGTCCTCGACACCACCCACCCGACAGGTCACTCGGACGTCACCGCAACCCACGACGAGCCCGTCACCGTGGGCGCCCGTTCCGTCCTCGTCCTGCGCAAGACGGCGTGAGCGCCGACCGCATCGCCGGCGACCGGCGGGATCCGGTGGCCACCTATCGGATTCAACTCACCGCTGCGTTCGGCTTCGCCGAGGTCGTCGAAGTCCTCGACGAGATCGCCGATCTCGGCGTCAGCCACCTCTACCTGTCGCCGATCGGTCGGGCGATGGCCGGTTCGACGCACGGCTACGACTGGGTGCCACCGCCGCGGGTGGCACCGGAACTCGGCGGCCTCGACGCCCTGCGGGCGTTGCGCCGTGCCGCCACCGAGCGCGGTCTCGGCATCATCGTCGACATCGTGCCGAACCACACCGGAGTCGCGGACGCGCTGCAGAATCCGTGGTTCGGCGACCTGCTCCGCTACGGTTCTGCCTCGCGGTACGCAACATGGTTCGACGTCGACTTCGCCGACGACAACGGCGCCGACGGCAAGATCGCCCTCCCCGTCCTCGCCGCCGACGGCGATCTGTCGGTCCTCGCCGTCGACGACGGGCACCTGCGCTACCACGACCACGTCTTCCCCACTGCGCCGGGCACTTCCGCGTCCGGCACGCCGGTCGACATCCATGAACGCCAGCATTATCGACTCGTGCCGTGGAACAGCGGCCTCATCGGCTATCGACGATTCTTCACCGTGAACGAACTCGCGGGGCTGCGTCAGGAGGACCCCGAGGTCTACACCGCCACGCACCGATGGCTGATCGACCTGATCGACGACGACGTCATCGACGGCCTGCGGGTCGACCACCCCGACGGTCTCTGGGATCCGCAGGCCTATCTGCAACGCCTGCGCGGCGACGTCGGCGATCACCATCCCATCTACATCGAGAAGATCCTGGCGCCCGACGAAGACCTGGAACCGTCTCTGCCCGTGGAGGGTACGACCGGCTACGACCAACTGCGGGTCATCGACGCGGTGTTCACCGCGGCCACCGGGGTCATCGAGCTCGACGAGGTCCACGACCGTTTCACCGGCCTGTCCGGTGACTCCGCGTGGTTGCAGGCCGCCGAACGGGACCGCAAACTCGCGGTGCTCGGTGAACAGTTCCCGGCCGAGTCACGACGCCTGGTGCACGCCATCACGCACTCCGATCCGGACGCCGACGACAGCGCGATCGCGAGCGCCGTCGGCGAGCTGATCGCCGACCTCGGCGTCTACCGCGCCGACTATCCGTCGTTGCGGCGGCGTCTGGTCGACACCGCCGACCAGATCGCTGAGCGCACACCGCAACTCGCGCCTGCGCTGCATCGGGTCGTCGCGGCGACGGCCACGCCGGGCGCCGCCTCGTCGCGACTGGCGCAGACCTGCGGTGCGGTGACCGCCAAGAGCGTCGAGGACAGCCTGTTCTACCGGACCGCCAGACTCGTCAGCGCCCAGGAGGTCGGCGGCGACCCGGCACATCCGTCGCTGTCGGTGCGCGAGTTCCACGAACACAACGTTCGTCGCGCGCGGAACTGGCCGCGCGCCATGACCGCACTGTCCACACACGACACCAAACGTGGGGAGGATGTCCGTGCCCGCATCGCGATCCTCGCGCAGGTGCCCGAACGATGGTCGATGCTCGCCCAGCAGATCTGGTCGCGCACCCCACCCCCACACGATCTCACCGGCTATTTCTTGCTGCAGAACATCATCGGGGTGTGGCCCACCGACCGTCCGGTCGACGAGACGCTACGTGCACGACTGCGTGCGTACGCACAAAAGGCTGCACGCGAGGCCGGATTGCGTACCACCTGGACCGACGTCGACGATGCCTTCGAACGCGATCTCGCCATCTGGATCGACGACGTGACGAGCGGACCGACCGGTGCCGCGATCGCGTCCTTCGTGGAGACGATCACGCCGGCATGGCGGTCGGAATCGTTGGCCCGCAAGGCCATCTCGCTGCTCGGCCCCGGCGTCGGCGACATCTATCAGGGCACGCAGTGGTGGGAGGACTCGCTCGTCGACCCCGACAACCGGCGGCCCGTCGACCATCGACGGGACACGGATCATCCGAAGGCCCGACTGATCCGGACGGCATTACGGGTCCGTTCCGATCATCCGGGCGCATTCGGTCCGGGCGGCACCTACGTTCCGATCCACGGCGACGGCCCCGGCGCCGACCACGTGGTCGCATTCGGCCGCGGTGTCGCCGACGACGTGCAGGTGGTCGTGGTGACCGCCCGATTCACCTACAGTCTGTCCGACGCCGATCAGGCACGCACCTCACTGACCCTTCCGCCGGGCCGCTGGGTCGACGCCGCGACCGGCGAAACACACGGCGGTACAGCCACTCTGGCCGAGTTGCGTGCAGTCGGTCCGGTCGCGATCCTGTCGACTCGGTAGCCGAGAGGCTCGTCCGTCAGCCTGCCGGAGCGGGTGCCGGCGCGGGCGCGGACTGGTTCTGCTGCCCCTGCTGACCCTGCGGCTCACCGATACCGGCCTGGGCACCGTCGAGCTTCTCGACCAACCACTTGCCGTCGACGTTGCGGAGGTTCAGCCAGATGAGCATCAGTTCCTTGCCGCCCTTGGGGGCGAGCGTGCTGGTGCCGGTCACCTCCATCAACACACTGGTCTTGGCGGTCTCGGAGTCGAAGTTCTCCACCGACACCGACTTCACCGTCGGCGTGGCCTTCACGTCGAGTTCCTTGACGGCCTTCTGACCGTCGGACTGTTCCTGCTCGAGGTGCTTGCGGAACTCCCCCGTGGACAGCGGCCCGAGGAGTTCCTTCATGCTGCCGACGTTGTCGGTGTTCATGGTGCTGACCAGCTTGATGGAGAACTCCTGCGACGCCGCCTTGCTGTCGTCGAAGGCGGCGAGCCGCGCACGCTGGTCGTAGTAGCCCCACCCGAGGACGACCACTCCTACGACGACGGCGATCGCCAGCACCGCGGCGAGGACCTTGGCGAGTCCCCCGGTGGTGAAGGTCAGCGAGATCTCGCGTCCGCGCGAGGTCCCGGCGGCGGGCTCGTCGTCGGCACCGGCACTCTCCTGTGCGGCACCGTCGGCGGTGCCCGACGTCGTCTGCCGAGCCCGCCGCGCGGCACTCGTCCTCGCCGACTTCGTCTGCGGCTTGCGGGCCTCCCGCGCGGGGTCGGTGCCCTCGGTGTTGTCGGTGTTGTCGGCGCTGTTGTTGTCGGCGCTGTTGTTGTCAGGTTCGCGAGACTCGGCTGCCTCGTCGGTGTTCTTGTCCTGCTCGGTCATTCCTACTCACTTGTCCAACGGCACGGTCCGCGCGTTCGGGTCGTAGTTCGGGGGCGGGCCGGCGGTGTCGTCACCAGGCGGGCGAGGCGCGTTCGCGGACCCGCGTATCTGCTGCTTGGGATCTTCGGTCACACAGTACAGATTGGTCGGCACCGTCAACTGGAGGATCTTGGTCGGTCGGGTCGGCGTGACGGCATAGTTGCAGCTCGGCCGAGGGAAGATCGACCCGAACGCCCACCATGCGCCGTCGTGGAACATGGTGAGGCTCTTGATCGAGGCGTCCCGGATCGACGGCAGCAAGTTGGCGATGGCCGGTGCGCGCAGTGCGCCCTGCCGAGCGACGTCGACGAACTGCTGCAACACGTCGGTGATCGGGTCACGGATCTGATTCAACGATCCGGTGAGGCTGGTCAGCTGCGACGGGCCGCGGCCGAGCAATGTCCGAATCTCCTTGTCGGAGGCCACCGCGGCGTTCACGATCGTGCTGAGCGAGTTGACCGTGGTACCGAGGTCCGGCTGGATGTCGGCGGTCGTCTTGAGAATCGTTCCGGTGTCCGAGATCAGTTTCTTGGTCTGTGGCAACACCCGCGCCAGATCGGCGAAGATGGTGCCGCCGGAGATGAACAGCGCGCGCAGATCGTTCTGGCCCGTGCTGTCACCGCCGAGTGCCACCTCCAGGTTGTCGACGGCCGACCGGAGTTTCACCGGGTCGATCTGCTCGACGACATCGAGCGACGACTCCAGCATGGACGGGAACGGGGCGGTCACCCGGGTCTGGTTCACCTCGATGACATCACCGTCGCGGAAGTACGGTCCGTCGGCCGTCGGGGGCTCGAAATCGACATACTGCTCACCTGCCGCCGACATGCCCAACGCCGCGACCACGGAGTTGCGGTTGATCTTCACGTCGTCGTGCACCGACACCTTGACGTCCACCGACTTCGGTTGCACCCGAATCGATTCCACGTCCCCGATGCGCGCACCGCGCAACGTCACACCCGAGGTCTCCTGCAGGCCACCGGAAATCGGGAAATGCACGGTCAGACCGTATGTCCCCTTGAACGGATCCCACCGCAGCGCGCCGAACGACAGATAGGCCAGACCGACGAGCATCACCAGGATCAGGCCGATGTTGCCGACCAGGACCGAATGCTTACGCACCCACGTGAAGGGGCCAGAGATCATGCTCATCCGCAGCAACCCTTCGTTCCGGTCAGTCGGGCGAGCAGGCGGGTGAGTGTCTGCTGCAACGCTTCCGAGCCCGCATCCACATCTCCGAGTTCGGGCAGACGACTCGCCGAGTCGAAACCGACCCCCGGGTTGATGTAGTACACCTTCGCCGACAGCGCTGCCGCACTACCCGGCGTCGACTTGACCCACTTCGGGGTCAACTCCCCGAGGTTGTCGGCCAACGGCCCGAGCGTCCCGGCCGCGTCACGCAGACCGTTCAGGGCCGTCGAGAGATGTGCGATCAGCTCGACCAGGTTGTCACCGTCGGCATGCAGGAAATCGTTGGTCGCCGCGGTGACCCGGTTCGTCTTGTCCAGAGTCGTCAGGATCTGGCTGATCTGGCCGTTCACCGCGTTGACCGCAGGCGCCAGCTTGTTGATCGACGCCATGATCTGGGAACGTCCGGCAGCCAGCTGATCGGTCAGGGTGCGGGTGTTGCGGAACGACTTGTCGACCTCGGCGGAGTTCTCGTTGAACTTCGTGATCGCCGTCGTCAGCCCCTCGATCGACCCCGACAACGCGTCGGGACTCGGTGACACCGCGTTGCTCAACTCCGTCAGGATGACCTGGAACGAGCTGAGCGAACCGCTGTCGACCAGGCCGGCCGTGCTGACCAACAGGTCTTCCACGGTCGCCGCGGCAGACGTCGGCCCGTTCAGCGAATCCCCGTCTGCGAGATAGCCCGTCGGCGCCCCGGCCGGCGGTAGTAGCGCGACGAACACATCGCCGAGGGGCGTTGCCTGCCGGAGCTCGGCCCCGGTGCCGTTGGGCAGGCGGGACGATTTGCTGACGTCCATGGTGACGACGGCGGTGTAGTCCTTGGCCACGATGTCGGAGACCTGACCGACGTCGGTGCCGTTGAGCTTGACCTTCGCCCGGCCGGGCAGATTGAGCGCGTTGTCGAACTTGGCGGTCAGCTTGATCGAGTCGCCGATACCGCCCGGAGCGGGCAGCGGGATCTGCTCGACGGTCAGTCCGGGCACGACACCGCAGCCCGACATCGCCAGCACGGCGGCGACCAGACATGCGGGGACGAGTCTCCGACGCAGCCGGCTGCGGCCGGTGCCGTCTCGTTGGATTCGGAAGGGCGTGAGCGGTTCTCGCGTCATTTCGTCAACTCCAGCATCGCCGAGAAGACACCGAGATCGGGTCCGAAGTCCTTCAACTGCCCGGTGCGGCAACCATTCTTCTGCAGGTTGATGGCCTGACAGAACGTCGACAGCGCTTCGGAGTCCAGCAGCGACTTGTCCAGCAGCACCTGCGCTCGCCACGCCCCCTGTTCGGCAGACACCGAGTTGCTCAGGTTCTGGAACAGCAACGGCCCCACGTCGATCGCCTCGACGACCTGCCGGGAGAAGTCACTGAGGTTGCCCGCCAATGCCGCCAGTCTCCCGGTCGACGAGCCGATCGTCGACGCGTTGTTCTGCAGGAAGACGGTGGTGTTCTGCAGTGCGGTGTTCAGGTCGCCCAGCGTCGCCTGCAACCCCGGGGCCTGCCCGTTCAGCAGCTGCGCGACGTCGTTGATCGAGTTGGAGAACGCCGTCATCTTGGGATAGTTCTCCACGAGTGTGGTGGTGAGCGACTGCACCGTCCTGATGATGTCGACCAGGGCGTCACCGTTGCCGGACGCCACCTGGGCCGCTTTGCCGAGTTCGTCGAGGGCCGTACGGATCCGCTCACCGTTACCGCTGGTGATGCCGGAGGTGATGTCGATCAGATCGGCGACCGGCCCCTCGCCCGGAGCGTCGCCGGACAGGGACTTCACCAGGCTGTCGATCGAGTCGAACAGATCTCCGACGGCCACCGGGCTCTTGGCCTGCTTGATCACCGAGCCGTCGGTGAGTTTGGGGCCACCGCCGTATGCCGGCGTGAGTTCGATGTGGCGGGTGGTGACGATCGAGGTGTTGACGATCGCCGCGGTCGCGTCGGCGGGTACCGGCACGTCGCCGTCGATGGTGAAGGTCACCTTGACCCGATTCCCCTGCTCCTCGACGCCGGTGACCTGGCCGACCGGCATGCCGAGCACGGCGATGTCATTGCTCTTGTAGAGGCCCGCGACGTTGTCGAAGTAGGCGGTCACCTCGATGGCCGATCCGAAGGCCGCCGACCAACTCGCCGGGATGAGCGAGCAACCTGACAGTCCGAGGATCGCGAACAGGGAGACCGCCACCAGCGACAGCGATCGTTTCGCCCCTCGGCGCGTGGTCGTGGTGGTGGTCGTTGAGGTCAGCATCCGTCTACCACCCGTGCCAAGCAGAGCCAGTTGTCCGGGAAGATCCCCCAGGGCAGGTAGCCGTTCGCGTAGGGACCGTCGCCGATCACGTTGTTCGTCAATCGTGCGGTGACCGGCAGGATCTCCAGGAGCTTGCGCAGATTGGCGCGGTTCTTCTCCAACCCCTGGGACATGGTGTTGAGGTTGGCCATGATCGGCGCGAACTGGTTTCCGTTCTCGCGGGCGACCGCACGCGCCTGCTCGGTGAGTTCGGCGATGCCGTCGAGCATGCGGGTCACCAACGCCTCACGGGCGGTGATCTTCTCGGCGAGCTGGCGCCCCTGCCCCACGATCACCGACAGCTGCGCCTGCGAATCGTCGACGATCCCGGTCACACTCTTGGTGTCCTTGACGAGCTGGTTGATCTGGTCTCGTCGGTTGGTCACGACCTTCGACATGGCGGTCAGCGAGTCCAAAGTGGGTTTGGTGATCGCCGGAGCGCCCGCCAGCTGCCGATTGAGGGTCCGGATGCTGTCGGCGAGGTCCTCGTCGTCGATCCCGGTGATGATGGGGGCACCCTGCTCGATCGTCTTCTGCAGATCGTAGGGAACGCTGGTCTGCTGGATACGACCGTCGGCCGCCGGCGACGACGAATCGCCCAGCGACACATCGACGTAGCGTTGCCCGAGTAGCGTGGACATCTTGATCGCCGCCGATCCGTTCGAGGTGACATCGACGTCGCTGTTGACCTTCATGGTCACCTTCACATGGTTTCCGGCGAGCTCGGTGGCGCTGACCTCGCCCACGTCGACGCCGGCCACGCGCACCTTGTCGCCCGGACGGATACCACCGGCCTGCGCGAAGTCACCGGTGTAGGTCTTCTTGCCGATGTGCGCCTGCGCCAGACCGGTCACGGCGAGCACGAGCAACACGATCACCACCGCACCGGCGATGCCGTACCAGAATCGACGGTTCTCGTCGAAATGATTGCGCCAGCGTGTCATTGGCACACCACCGAATGCTTGGTCCCACCGATCTTGTTGATGATGCCGGGTGGGAAGAGGACGTCACCGATCGCGATGTCGAGATCGCAGGCGTAGATGTTCAGGTAAGACCCCTCACCGAGGACCAGCGGGAAGTGCCCCAAGAAGATCGGCAGCTGTTGTGCCATCCGATCGAGCTTGGCGCCGTTGCGGATCAACGTGTTGGTGGCCGACCGTGCGTCGGTGGCGGCGGCCTCCAGGTCGTTGCGACTACGCCCGAGCACGTCGGCGAAACCTGCTGCGGTCTGCCCGATCTGGTTCACCGACTTGCCGAATGCCGCCGAATTGGCGTTCAGGTTCTCGATGAGCGTGGAGATGCTGTCGATCACCGTGCCCACCTGGTTGCCCTGGCGCGCCAGGTCGCGCATGACCGCGCTGAGGTCGCCGACGATGGCGCCGATCACCTCGTCGCGGTTGGCCATGTCGTTGGCCAGGTTGCCGACCTCGGCGACCGTGTTGCTCAGCGAGACCTTGTTGCCCTGGAACGCCTGTACCAATCCCTCCGACAACGCGTTGACCTGTTCGGGTTTCAGCGTCTCGAACACCGGCTGGAACCCGGCGAGCAACCGGGTCACGTCGAAGGAGTCCTCGGACGGTTGCTGCAGCGCAGCGCCTGCGGGCAAGGGCTGCCGATCGGGCGCCTCGACGGCGGTCAGCGACAGATAGCGCTGGCCGATGAGGTTCTGGTAGCGGATCGCACCCTTGGTGGTGTTGTACATCGGCTGGTCGGTCTGCACATCGAAGACGACCTTGGCACGGCCGTCGTCCAGCGACACATCGCTCACCCGACCGACGCGCACGCCGGCCATCCGCACGTCGTCACCCTTCAGGAGTCCGGACGCGTCGTTGAAATAGGTGGTGTAGGAATTGGTGTCGCCCGACACCGAGCGCTCCAGCGTCGACCAGATGATGTAGGTCACCAGCAACGCGAGCACCGCGAACAGCGAGAAGCCGATGAGCGGCTTGCGGATGGAGGACTGACCCTCACTCATCGTCCACCTCCCTGCCGTTTCGGCGCACCCGGCTTGATCGTCGACGACTGGACCAGCGGGCCCAACATCAAGGTGTCGGCGGCGTTCGGTTTCCGTTTCAGCGCTTCCCCCAGGGTCTTCTTGTCCGACGATGTCGTCACCGCACCGAAAGCAGCGGCGTTACGACGCATTCCGTCGGACGGATAGATCATCAGCGGCCCCGAACTGGTGGGCCCGGTACCGGTACCCGGTCCGACGCATCCCGGCCCACGCAACTGGCCGTACGGTCCGCCGTTGTAGACCGGGCAGTTCTGCCGTGAATAGCGCTCGAACGCCCCGAACCCGACGCCGATGTTGAGCTGGGCGTGGCCGTTGACCCCGGTGAACACCGTCAGCACCTTGGCGGCGAGGTTGTTCAACGCATCAACGGCCTGCGGCAGCGCCTCGGGTTCGAGCACGGCCGCACCGATGGTGCGGTTGAGGTCGGCGACGACGCGTTTGCCCCGGTCCCCGTTGGCGGCGAACAGCGCCTGCGTCTCGTCGAGCACCCCCTGGCCAGCCGAGAGCACCGCGGTCAGCTCCTGCTGTTTCTCGGCGATCGTCATGGCCGGGATCACGCTGCGACCCAAGGTGTCCAACAGCTTCGGGGTGGACTGCGAGAGCCCCCGGACCGCGTTGTTGAAATTGTCGAATCCCGAGGGCGCGCCCGGCGGGAACTGGGCGTTGATGGTGCGCCAGTAGTTGTCCAGCAGCGGCACGAACGCACCGAAGACGGCGCCACCACCCTTCAACGCATCGGCGAGTGTCCCCAGCACCGACGCCAGATCCTCCGGCGGAACCGCCTGCAGCAGGGTGCGCAGCTCGTTCTGGGCGTCTTGCAGACGGATGGTGGGCAGCGACGTGTCGGCGGGGATGGTCGTCCCCGACGACACGTGGTCGCTGCTGGGCTGCGCGGGTGTCACGAACTCCACCGAGTTCACACCGAAGAGGTTCGACGGAACAGTGCGGGCGGTGATGTTCGCCGGGATACCCGACGCCTGATCCGGCTCGATGTCGATCTCGACGTTCTTGAACTGCCGGTTGTCGGGTCCGACCTTGTCGCTGAGGTCGATGGCCTGCACCGATCCCACGATGAGGCCGTTGTACCGGACGTCGGCCCCATCGACGAGCCCGTCACCGACGTCGGTCATCTCCGCGGTCACCGGGACTGTCGAGGTGAACGTGCCCTGGTAACGCAGGAACAGCAGCACGAACAGGATCAGCAGTGCGACGAGGAACGCAACGCCGCGCAGAACGTATTGCACGAGTGAGGGATTGCGCCCGTCGGTGTCTATCTGCATCGGAGCATCCCCCTAACCCGATATCTTGATTCCGGGCGACGTGCCCCAGAACACCAGCGTGAGAATGAGATTGGCGAAGACGATCACGATGATCGCCATGCGGATCGCGTGACCGGCGGCCACCCCGACGCCCTCCGGTCCGCCCGAGGCGAAGTAACCGTAGTAGCACTGGATGAACGTGGTCAGCAGGACGAACACGATCACCTTGACGAACGACAGCACCATGTCCCAGGAGACCAGGAACTGGTTGAAGTAGTAGAGATAGGTGCCCGCGCCCTGACCGCTCTGCAGTTGGAACATGACCTGGCAGGCAAGATAGTTGGCGGCCAGCGACACCGCATAGAGCGGCACGATCGCCAACACGGCCGCCGACATCCGGGTGGTGACCAGATACGGCAGGGGCCGGATGGCGATCGATTCGAGCGCGTCGATCTCTTCGCTGATCCGCATCGAGCCGAGCTGAGCGGTGAACCGACAACCCGACTGTGCGGTGAATGCGGTCGCCGCCAACAGCGGTCCGATCTCACGGGTCGTCGCGAACGCCGACAGACCGCCCGTCACCGGGGACATGCCCAGCAGGTTCAGCGCGGTGTAGCCCTCGATGCCGACCGTGGCGCCGCCCATCACGCCGAGGATCACCATGACCCCGACGGTGCCGCCGCCCACGACGATCGCCCCGTTGCCCCAGGCGACATCGGAGAGCAGACGCCAGACTTCCTTGCGGTAGTGCGTGAATGCGATCGGCACCGCACCGATGGACTTCACCAGGAAGGTGATGAGGTGCCCCATCGCGGCGAGGCTGTTGCGCGGGGCGCGATACAGACCGCGAGCCGCGGCGAGCGGCCGTAGCGCGGGCGGGACGTACCGTGATGCCGTCATCTCACACCACCTTCGTCGGCACGAGCATCGCGAACAGCTGGGTCAAGATGACGTTCACCGTGAACAGAAGGAGCACAGAGTTCACCACGGCGGCGTTCACCGAGTTGGCCACGCCGGCAGGCCCGCCCTTGGTGGTCAGTCCCCGGTCGCACGCGACGACGGCGACGATCGCACCGAATATGACCGCCTTGAGGATCGCGAACGCGAGGTCGGAGGTGGAGGCGAAGGACGCGAACGTGCCGGTGTAACTGCCCGGTGTCCCGCCTTGGAAGTAGACGTTGAAGACGTAACCGGTGATGAAACCGACGAAGCAGACGAATCCACACAGCAGGAAACTGACCACCATGGTTGCCAGCAGCCGCGGCGAGATCAGCCGTTGGATCGGGTTGACCCCCATGACCTTCATGGCGTCGATCTCGTCGCGGATGGTCCGCGACCCGAGGTCGGCGGCGATGGCCGACCCGACCGCGCCGGCGAGCAGCAGAGACGTGACGAGCGGGGCACCCTGGCGGATCACGCCGAGACCGGTGGCCGCACCGGAGAACGAGGTCGCACCGACCTGTCCGGCGATGTTGGTCACCTGGATGGACACGATCACGCCGATGGGGATCGCGACCAGCAGCGTCGGGAACACCGAGGTGCTGGACATGAACGCGCACTGCCGGATGAACTCCCCGAACGGGAAGCGCCGCTTGACGATGTCGACGATGAGCACGCGGAAGACCTCGACGAACATGCCCATCTGACGGCCGAACGTGTCGAACGAGGCCATGACATGGTCACGAAACCATCTGCGTACCGCGCCCGAGCCCGCACGTGTCGGCCTCTCGTCGGAGGTCACCGCGTCAGTACTCAAACCCCTACCCTCGCGTCGTCGGCGGCCCGGTCCCCCCGGGCTCGGTCATATCTCATATATGTTGATCGAGCGGCCGACTCGGCCACCATCGCTGCAAAAATGTTGACGCAGACCCCCTGGTGCCGAACCCCCGCCGGAAATATACCTCACTTCGCCTGGACGTCTGTGCCACAGGTCACACTACCGATTTCTGCGCGTCCTCCCGGTGCGACATACCTTGTGTTGCGTGACCGATCAGTCGAGGGCTGCGCACACCATAACTGGGTCGGACGACCTAGTGGGAGCAAACCCCTCCTTTGTGCCACCGGCGAGTCCTTTCATACCTCCGGGTACGGTCGCCGAGATACGTGTCTGGGCACCGTTCGCGACCACTGTCTCGCTGCTGGTGGCGACCCCCGATCGGACCGAGGACGACCTCCCGATGCACCGGATGAGCGAAGAATCCGGTTGGTGGGCGGTGCCGCCCACCACATCCGATCCCGTCGGCCCGGTCGACGACCTGCGCTACCGCTTCGTCGTCGATGGCGGCGAGCCACTGCCCGACCCACGATCGACACGTCTGCCCGAGGGCGTGCACGGACCGTCGGCGTTGTTCACGGTCGACGAATCCATCTGGACAGATGACGACTGGTCGGGCATCGATGTCCGCGGCGCCGTGCTCTACGAACTGCACATCGGCACCTTCACGCCCGAGGGCACGTTCGATGCCGCGATCGGCAAGCTCGACCACCTGGTCCGACTCGGCGTCGAGATCGTCGAGGTGATGCCGGTCAACGCGTTCAACGGCGTCCACGGCTGGGGCTACGACGGAGTCGGCTGGTATGCGGTACACGAGCCCTACGGCGGCCCGGCGGCGTTGGCCCGCTTCGTCGACGCCTGCCACGCCCGTGGACTCGGGGTGGTACTCGACGTCGTGTACAACCACCTCGGCCCGTCCGGGAACCACCTGCCGCGATTCGGTCCCTACCTGTCCGACGGCGTCACCAGCTGGGGCTCGTCGGTGAACCTGTCCGGCGCGGGATCCGACGTGGTACGCGAGTTCATCGTCGCCAACGCCCTGCGCTGGATGGACGAGTTCCACGTCGACGGACTCCGACTGGATGCGGTGCATGCGTTGGTCGATCACCGGGCGGTTCACATCCTCGAGGAGCTCGCCGCCGCAACCGACCGGTTGGCGACCCGGCTCGGCCGTCCGTTGTCGCTGATCGCCGAGAGCGACCTCAACGACCCGCGGCTCATCACGCCCCGCCAGCTCGGCGGTCACGGCCTCACCGCGCAGTGGGACGACGACATCCACCACGCCATCCACACCGCGGTGTCGGGCGAACGGCAAGGCTATTACGCCGATTTCGGCAGCCTGCAGGCATTGGCGAAGACGTTGCGCGGCGGCTACTTCCACGACGGCACCTACTCGTCGTTCCGGGGCAGATGTCACGGACGGCCGATTCGGACCGAGCAGGTGCCCGCGACCGCACTGCTGGCTTACACCTGCGATCACGATCAAGTGGGCAACCGGGCACGCGGCGACCGTCCGGCCTCCTACCTCGACGGCGGGCAGCTGGCGATCAAGGCCGCCCTGGTGATGTTGTCACCGTTCACCCCGATGCTGTTCATGGGCGAGGAATGGGCGGCGTCGACCCCGTTCGCGTTCTTCACCTCGCATCCCGAACCGGACCTCGGCGAAGCGGTCCGCACCGGGCGACGTGGCGAGTTCGCCGAGCACGGCTGGGACACCGACGAAGTGCCCGATCCCCAGGACCCGGCCACCTATGCGTCGTCGAAGCTGGACTGGTCGGAACCCGACGAGCCGGTACATCGCCGGATGCTGGCGTTCTACCGCGACCTGATCGCCTTGCGTAAGAGCGAACCCGACTTCGGGCGAGACGAGTTCTCCTCCGGCACATACGATTACGACGAGGATGCCGGCTGGTTCGTGATGCGCCGCGGTGCCTGGTCGGTGATCTGCGTGATGTCGGCTGACGAGACCGTGGTCCCGGTCCCGGTGACGCCCACGCTGGCCTGGGAGCCGGTGGTGCCCGACGGCACCGGCATCCGATCGCCGGGCCACAACGTGGTCATCGGGCGAACCGCAGACCGACCTCAGGTCAGGTAGT
The DNA here is from genome assembly GCF_048537895.1 of Gordonia sp. CPCC 206044. Classification (NCBI taxonomy): domain Bacteria; kingdom Bacillati; phylum Actinomycetota; class Actinomycetes; order Mycobacteriales; family Gordoniaceae; genus Gordonia; species Gordonia sp. CPCC 206044. The sequence goes on along the minus strand of NZ_JBCLVL010000016.1, from coordinate 55,934 downwards.
CGTAGGCCGGGGTGCCCGGTTCGAGTCGCTCACACTGCAGGCGTGAATGGGCCATCCGGTCCATGAGATCGGTAAGACCATCAGGACTGCCGAGCTCCACGCCGACGAGGGCCGCACCGGTCTCCCGATTGTTGCGCTTGACGTACTCGAACAGGGTGATGTCGTCGTCGGGGCCGAGGACCTCGTCGAGGAACCGGCGCAGGGCGCCCGGCTCCTGCGGGAAGTCCACCAGGAAATAGTGTTTGAGCCCGCGGTGCACGAGAGACCGCTCGATGATCTCGCCGTAGCGCGACACGTCGTTGTTGCCGCCGGACACCAGACACACGACGGTCGCATCCTCGGGCAGGTCGAGCACCGAGAGACCCGTGACCGCCAGCGCCCCGGCAGGCTCGGCGATGATCCCCTCGTTCTGGTAGAGCTCCAACATCGTCGAACAGATCGCACCCTCGTCGACGTGTGTGATGTGAGCGGTGCCCGGCTTGGGCACGTACTTCACGCCGAACGGGGACACCGGGACCACCGGGTCGGGCACCAACGTGGAGAGCACCTCGTGGTCGGTGATGCCTGCGCCGAGATCGGCCATCACCCGATGGCCGATGGACCCGATCCGTTTGACCGACGCACCGTCGACGAACGGGTCGATGGTGTCGAGGGTGATCGGCCCGCCGGCCGCGAGCGCGGCGGTCAGCGACACCGCGCCCGTCGGTTCGACACCGACGATCGCGACGTCGTCACTGCGACCACGCAGGTAGGTCGCGATCCCGGCGAGACAACCGCCGCCGCCCACCGGCGCGACCATCACGTCCGGAACCCGGCCGAGCTGCTCGACGATCTCGTGGCCGATGGTGCCCTGCCCGGCTGCCGTGCGCGGATCGTCGAAAGCGTGGATCCATGTGGCCCCGGTCCGCATCACATCCGCCTGGGCCGCGGCCGCCGCGGCGTCGTAGGTGTCGCCTACCGCGATGAGTTCGACGAAATCCCCACCGTGCCAACGAATTCGGTCGCGCTTCTGCTTGGGCGTGGTGGTCGGCACATAGATCCGGCCGTACGTCTGCATGGTGCGGCAGGCGTACGCGACGCCCTGGGCATGATTGCCGGCACTGGCCGCCACGACCCCGCGGCCCAGTTCGTCGGCGGACAGCTGAGCCATCACGTTGAACGCGCCACGGATCTTGTAGGAGCGGACGGTCTGCTGGTCCTCGCGCTTGAGATACACCCGGGCACCGACCGCGGCGGAGATCCGCGGCGCCTCCTCGAGCGGGGTGCGAGCAATGGCGCCGGCAATTCGTGGGACCGACGCCTCGATCGCGTCGACACTCAACGCGGGGCCGTGCTGATCAACCGATGCCTGCTGGGTACTCACGAGTCCCATGGTCTCACCTGCGGACGCTCCGTCATCGTGCGGCCCGACCAACCACCCCGACCGACTACCCACTCTGATCGGCTCCGGAGAGCACCGGATCGGCCTAGACTTCCTCACAGGTCAGCGAACCAGTCGTCGTCCACCGACGAGCGTTGAAGCAAACGACGCGGCCACGGCGGGCGCCACCGGCGGTGATGGGAGCCCACGATGTTCCGACCCATGAATGCCAATCGACGATCCCGGCGACCACGCGGCATCCGCAGACTCGGCGCGGCAATCGCCACCACTGCCCTGGCGGCAGGACTGCTCACCGCCCTGACGCCGGGCACCGCTGTCGCCGCACCGGTCTGCGGCGGTGCAGGCCAACCCGGACGACTCGTCGGTGTGGTGCCGGGCGCGGCGCTCGAAGGCCTCACCGTCGATGCCCGCGGCCGCCTCTACACCACCGATCTCTACACCGGCCGCGTCTACCGTCTCGACGCCCCCGGCGCACGGGCCGTGCCTATCGCGCGGGTCCCTGAGGGCGGCGCAGGTGCGCTCGCCTGGACCCGCGACGGCACGTTGCTCGTGGGATACGGCGCCGACGCACGCGTCGTGGTCGGCGATGCGCTCCATCATGCGGGAATCATGCGGGTCAACGTGACCAATCTGGCCGCCCGCCCCTGGGTGCGCGGGCTGTCGGCGGCCAACGGCATGGATGTCGCAGGCAACGGAACCGTCTACGCCACCAACGATTTCGGCACTCAGGTGGGCAGGGTCCTACCCAACGGCGCCGTCCAGCCGGCCTGGGCAAACCTGCCCAGTGCGAACGGCGCGGTCCTCGGACGCGGCGACGGATGGCTCTACGTGTCCCGGACCTTCACCAATCCGGGCGTGAGCCGCATCTCGACTCGCAACCCGCGGGTGCAGCAGAGTCTGTTGTATCTGGGCGGCGACCTCACCGCGACTCCGGATGGCCTCACCCTGGATTCTCGCGACCGTCCGATCGTGCCGTTCAACGCGGCGGGCCAGATCGTCCGGTTGACCTCGCCGGGCCGGTATTGCGTGCTGGCCTCCGGTCTACCGCTGTCGAGCGTGGTCTCCTACGGACGAGGTGATCGCGGCTTTTCCACCGGTCGGCTGTTCCGCGCAGGGTTCGACGGACGGATCTACGAGATCCCCGGCGGGTTCGATCGCGGCGCGACGGCTGCCTATCCCGGTCGCTGAGTCCGGCGGCGCATCTGCCGGAGTCGTTCACCCCACCACACGGCGAGCAGGGTGAGTCCCGACCACCAGGCGACGGCCGGACCGAATCCGGTGACGGCCGCGACGAGCAGCCCGACGATCAGTGCCGCGATCAACGCATACACCTTGTGGCGCGGCCAGGCGACGCCGGCGATGTCGACGGTCGGGGGCGCGGTGCGAGTACGAGCGGTGCGAGTACGAGTCGGGGCGACCTCGATCAGCGCCGTCATGTTCGCTGCGGTCACGGTGGCCTCCGTTCTCTCGACTGACCTCGAGTGTAACGGATTCTGAACTAAAATGTTCGGCGCCCCGAAATTCGTGGTTCGTACCCGGTCATCCACAGATGCGGGCGTCCTGCATGCCACGTGACGTCAGTCGATGATCTCCGTCGGCCGGGTGACGACGCGCCCGCCTGCCGGCGGGATACCCACCGAGATCACGGCGGAGTAGTCCTTGCTCCGCTCGGCGGTGGTACCGAGACCCGCGGTGACACCGATCGTGTATTCGGCGGACTTCAGGAACGGTTCGACGACGAGGTTCTCGCGCTCGAGTTTTGCGAGGACCGCAGGGTCTGCGGTGTCGAGCAGACGGGTGAGCCAGGGACGGAGTTCGTTGCCGTTGAAATACGTGTAGCGAACCACGTACTCGCAGTGCGCACCTGCAGCCCGACGACGTCGCATGAAGCCCTCGATGCTGTTGTTCACCCAGGAATTCGCCGACGACGGAGCCAGCGGGATCGGGAACATGTCGTGTCCGACACCCGGACCCACGAGGTGATAACGCACGTAACCGGACAGGCCGTACTCACTGCCCGCCGACACCCACCGCTCGGCGCCGGGTCGGCCGGGCAGAGCGGGAGCGACCCAGACATGTCGGGTCGTGCGCGTGTTGCCGGGGATCCGCGCGGCCATGTGGTCGACGATCTGCGCCTTGCGGACGGGATCTTTCACCGCAGCCGTGATGCCGCCGGTGAGCAGGACATCGAGACGAATCGATCCACGGGTGTCGTGCCAGAGCGCCTTGGCCATCGCCCTGGTCTCATCGGAGACGGCCACGAATCGCCCGGCGCTCTTCAGGCCCGCCGAGGATGCCTTGGCGGCCTTCGGGAGGAACGGCAGAAGGCTCATCAGCAGGTCGATGGCGACACCGGCCTTCTTGTCGTCGGCCTCCTTCTTCGCGCGCTTGGCCTCTGCGTCGTCGCCCATCCCCGCCTTCGCGGCCACGTCGAGATCGTCGGCGCGCTTGGCGGCCCGGTCGGCATCGGCGACACCGCCGATCGCCGTCGCCGCGGCATAGACGTCGGCGGCAGCGAGCACCCCGGCGGCGAGTGGCGCCGCCGGGCTGAGCAGCGCCAGAAATGTCAGGGCGCCGATTGCCATGTCGGCGTACATCTTTCGCTCAGCCTCTGCCTTCTCGGCGGCCGCGCGCCGACGGAAGTACCCCTCGATGAAGGAGCGCTCCACCAGGCCGGACCAGTCGAGCCCGGACGCAGCGGGACGGTGGCCGCCCAGCAGCATCTGCTGCGTGACCGACAGGGCCAGCCAGTTGAGGGTGGGCAGCCTCCCGAGCAGATCGTCCAGATATGCGATGTTGGCCGCGGTGGTCCGTTTCATCACGCTGGTCGCCTCGGTGTCGTCGGCACCACGCAGGCCACTGACGGCACGCAACAAGGACTTGTCCGGAGCCTGGTCGAGCGCAGCGAGATTGGCGTCCTCACGAATCATCGCGTCGGCGCAGTCACGAAACTCGCGGGCGTTGCGCGCACATTTCTCGTGGATGGACGCCAGCACCGCGATCTTGGTCTCGTCGAGGTAGACCTCACCCGAGCGCAGCAGACTCTCCCGGGTGTCCTCGGGCCGAAACAGGATGGCGACCGACGGACCCGTGGGGGCGGACCCCGGAGCGGGACCACCGGTGCCACCGCCGAGTCCGAACGGATCCGCCGTACCGGAGGGAGTGCCCGACGAGCCCGGGCCCGGCGGACGGCCCGGTGTGCCCAGCGGCGCGAAACCACCGGCACTGCGATGACCCACCGGCACGGTGCGCAGCAGTTCGTCCCAGTTGCGCAGGAAATCGACCATCGTCGCCGAGTCGATGAGGTCGCGCACCTGCAGTCGGCGTTGCCCCGCGATCCGGCTCATCGCCTTCTGCTCGTCCTCCACGAGCCGCGGCGACTGATCCTTGGGCGTCTGGACCTGTGCGGACACCGTGTCGAGTTGCGTTCGCAGACCTTCCAGCGCGGTCTTCTTCGATGTGGCGAGGTCACGTGTCGCCGCCTTGATGTCGGCACCGAAGGTGGCGCGCAGGTTCGACGACGCCGCGTCGACGTCCATGCCCAACGTGATCGTCGACGTGCGCCACAGGTCGCGCGAAGCCGGGTCGTTGACCGCGGCGGGCAGATCCCTGCCCAGCCCGTTCCACAGTGCCTCCAGATCACCGGTCATGCCCAGGTGTTTGGTGCTGAACGCCTCGGTTTCCTTCTTGATCGCGGCGACCTTGCCGGGATCGACCTGACGGGACACCAACAGCGTCACACCACGATTGCCCGCGGTCCGCTGCAGGACAGCGAAACCCGGGGCTGCCGTCGCCTGCACCGCGGGGCGGGCGGCCGGCTCAGCAGACCGCGGTGACGCATCCCGATCGTGGGTGTGCATGTCTCATTGCATCGTCGCCGATGTCCGTGGCCAACAGAGTCGGTCGAGGTCGGCGCGATCGGGCCGCAGATCTACCCGATCGCGCACGAGCCTCCCGATCCGCCGGCCGGAGTCGGCCGGTCAGCCACCCATGCAGCTCGGGCCGAGGAGCGCCTTGAGGTCGCCCATGAGCGCCGAGCTCGGCGTCACCCGCAGTGCCTCGGTCAGCCGCAGCAACGTCGACCGTTGGTCGCTGACCAGGGTGACGTGTACGTCCGCGGTACCCGGGTGACGACTGAGTACCTGCTTGAGCGCCTGCACGCGGTCGGGTGTGCACGAGCGGGCGGTGAGCGTGAGCGCCACCGGTTTGGCCGTACCCACGGCCGCGAGGTCGGGTACCGCGAGATCGTTGGCGCTGATCATCGTGGAATCGTCGCGCGCGTTCACCCGGGCCTTCACGAGCACGATGTTGTCGGCGACGATGTCGAGTCCGTACACCTGGTAGGAGCGCGGGAAGAAGTAGACCTCCACACCGCCGACCATGTCCTCGAGGGTGACCACCGCATAGGGTTCACCCTTCTTGTTGACCCGCCGGTTGACCGCGGAGATGATGCCGCCGATGGTGATCTGCGCTCCGTCGGGGACCGTCCCCTCCAGCAGCTGGGTGATCGAGGTGTCGGTCTGCGCGGCGATCGCGTGCGCGACACCGGCGAGCGGATGGTCGGAGACGTAGAGCCCCAACATCTCTCGTTCCAAGGCCAACTTGTGTTTGGAGTCCCACTCCTCGTCGGGCACCTTGACCGCGAACACCTCGGCCATCGAGTCGTCGGCACCGCCGGCGTCGCCGAAGAGATCGAACTGACCGATCGCTTCGGCCTTCTTGGTGCCGATGACGGATTCGACGGAGTCGCCGTGGATGAGGAACAGTCCCTTGCGCGGATGCGACAGCGAGTCGAAGGCGCCCGCCTTGATCAGCGACTCGGTGACCTTCTTGTTGCAGGCCGTGACGTCGATCTTGCCGAGATAGTCCGAGAAGCTGGTGAACTTCCCCTTCTCCTCGCGGGCCGCGAGGATCGACGACACCACACCGGTACCGACGTTGCGCACCGCGGCGAGACCGAAACGGATGTCGCCACCGACGGCGGCGAAGTTGCGTTGCGACTCGTTGACATCCGGCGGCAGCACGGTGATCCCGAGCTTGCGACAGTCGGAGAGGTAGATCGCCGCCTTGTCCTTGTCGTCGCCGACCGAGGTGAGCAGTCCGGCCATGTATTCGGCCTTGTAGTTCGCCTTGAGATAGGCGGTCCAGAAGGAGACCAGGCCGTACCCCGCGGCATGCGATTTGTTGAATGCGTACCCGGCGAACGGGAGGATCGTGTCCCACAGCGCCTTGATCGCGGCCGAGGAGAAGCCGTTGGACTTCATGCCCTCCTCGAAGCCCTCGAACTCGGCGGCGAGGACTTCTGCCTTCTTCTTGCCCATCGCGCGGCGCAGGATGTCGGCTCGTCCGAGCGAGTAACCGGCCACCTTCTGCGCGATCTGCATGATCTGCTCTTGGTAGACGATCAGACCGTAGGTGTCGGCGAGGATCTCCTTGAGAGGTTCCTCGAGTTCGGGATGGATCGGTTTGACCGGCTGGCGCCCGTTCTTGCGATCCGCGTAGTCGTTGTGGGCGTTCATGCCCATCGGGCCCGGCCGGTACAGCGCGAGGACCGCGACGATGTCCTCGAATCCGGTGGGCTGCATGCGTTTCAGCAGTTCACGCATCGCGCCGCCGTCGAGCTGGAACACGCCGAGCGTGTCGCCCCTCGCGAGCAACTCGTAGGTTTTCGGATCATCGAGCGGAGCCGCGTCGAGGTCGAGGTCGATGCCTCGGTTGGTCTTGATGTTCTCGATGGCGTCGCCGATGACGGTGAGGTTGCGCAGCCCGAGGAAGTCCATCTTCAACAGGCCGATGGCCTCACACGACGGATAGTCGAAGCCGGTGATGATGGCCCCGTCCTGGGCCCGCTTCCACACCGGGATCGCGTCGGTCAGGGGCTCCGACGACATGATCACCGCGCACGCGTGCACGCCCGCGTTTCGGATCAGGCCCTCGAGGCCGATCGCGGTGTCGTAGATCTTCTTGACGTCGGGATCGGTCTCGATCAGGGTGCGGACCTCGGAGGCCTCGGCGTACCGCTCGTGGTCGGGATCGGTGATGCCCCAGACCGGGATGTCCTTGGCCATGATGGGCGGCGGCAGCGCCTTGGTGATGCGGTCGGCGATGGCGAACCCCGGCTGACCGAACTGCACGCGGGCGGAGTCCTTGATGGCCGCCTTGGTCTTGATGGTGCCGAAGGTGATGACCTGGGCGACCTTGTCGCTGCCCCACCGTTCGGTGGCATACCGGACCATCTCACCGCGGCGACGGTCGTCGAAGTCGATGTCGATGTCGGGCATCGACACACGTTCGGGGTTGAGGAACCGCTCGAACAGCAGACCGTGCGGGATCGGGTCGATGTTGGTGATACCCAATGCCCAGGCGACCAGCGAACCGGCCGCCGACCCGCGGCCCGGGCCGACCCGGATACCGACCTCGAGGGCATGGGCGATGAGGTCACCGACGACGAGGAAGTACGCCGGGAAACCCATCTGGATGATGACGTCGAGCTCGTAGTTCGCCCGGTTGAGGTAGTCCTCGGGGACCGGTTCGTCGGGGAAGCGTCCCTCGAGTCCCTTGGCGACCTCTTTGCGCAGCCACGTCTGCTGCGACTCGCCCTCGGGCACCGGGAAGATCGGCATCCGATCGCGGTGGCTGAAGACGTCGGCGTAGCTCTGCACGCGCTCGCCTATCTCCAACGTGGAGTCGCACGCACCGGGGACGACCGAATCCCACAGCTCCCGCATCTCGTCGGCCGACTTGAGGTAGTAGCCGTCGCCGTCGAATTTGAAGCGTGTGGGGTCGGTCAGCGTCTTGCCCGTCTGCACGCACAGCAGCGCCTCGTGGCTGGAGGCATGGGCCTTGGTGACGTAGTGGCAGTCGTTGGTGACGACCGGCTTGATACCGAGCTTGCGGCCGATCTCGAGCAGTCCGTCGCGCACCCGGCGCTCGATCTCCAGCCCGTGCTCCATGAGCTCGAGATAGAAGTTGTCCTTGCCGAAGATCTCCTGCCACTTGGCGGCTGCTTCGAGCGCCTCACGATCGTGGCCGAGTCGGAGCCGGGTCTGCACCTCGCCGGACGGGCACCCCGTGGTCGCGATGATCCCCTCCGCATGTGCGGCGATGATCTCGGCGTCCATTCGGGACCATTTGCCGAGCTGCCCCTCGATCGAGGCCAGCGACGACAGCTTGAAGAGATTACGCAGGCCGGTGGCGTTCTCGGCCACCATCGTCATGTGCGTGTAGGCGCCGCTACCGGAGACGTCGTCACTCTTCTGGTCGCGGTTGCCCCACAGCACGCGCTTGGTGTTGAACCGGGATTCGGGGGCGATGTAGGCCTCGATACCGATGATCGGCTTGATGTCGTTGTTGATCGCGGTGTTGTAGAACTCGCTGGCACCGAACATGTTTCCGTGGTCGGTCATCCCGATCGCGGTCATCCCGAGGCGTTTGGCCTCGGCGAAGAGCGGCGACACCTTTGCGGCACCGTCGAGCATCGAGTACTCGGTGTGGTTGTGCAGGTGGACAAACGAATCGGCCACGGACGCCTCTCACCTCGGCTGTGTGCAAACGGACGAACTCCCCGCGAGCCGGCTGCAGATCCATGGACCTCGCCGACAGCGCGTACCTACTTTATGCCGCCGCTCTGACAGTCTTCGGCCGCCGCGCCCGGCTGTGACAGATGGGGTCGACGGCTCGGTGTGTCGGGTCCGGCGTGTCGGCTGGGCACCGCCCGGTCGGCCGGTGACTCACACCTCGCGCAGCCGGTCGAGGGCCTGTTGGAGATCGGCCGGATACGGGCTGGTGAACTCGACCCGCCGCCCGTCGGCGGGATGCGCGAACGCCAGCGAGCGGGCATGCAGCCATTGGCGTTCCAGGCCGAGCTTGCGGGCCAGCACCGGATCGGCACCGTAGGTCAGATCACCGCAGCACGGGTGATGGAGTGCGGAGAAGTGCACACGGATCTGGTGCGTGCGACCGGTCTCGAGGTGGATGCCGAGCAACGACGCCGAGGCGAACATCTCCAGCGTGTCGTAGTGGGTCACCGACGGTTTGCCCTTGGCGGTCACCGCGAACTTCCAGTCGCTGCCCGGATGTCTGCCGATGGGGGCGTCGATGGTGCCCTCCGGCGGATCGAGATGTCCTTGCACCAACGCGTGGTAGCCCTTGTCCACCTCGCGATCCCGGAATGCCCGCTTCAACAGGGAGTAGGCGCGCTCGGACACCGCCACCACCATCACCCCGGAGGTGCCGACGTCCAGCCGCGAGACGATCCCCTGACGTTCGGCGGCACCCGACGTCGAGATCCGATAGCCTGCGGCGTCCAGTGCACCGACGACGGTGGGGCCGGTCCATCCCTGTGACGGGTGAGCGGCGACGCCGACGGGTTTGTCCACGACGATGATGTCCGAGTCGTGGTAGATGATGTCCATGCCCTCGACCGGCGTCGGCTCGATCCGCAGCGGCTGTTCGGGCTCGGGCAGGGTCACGTCGAGCCAACTACCCGCCGTCAGTTTGTGGGACTTGCCGACGGCGACACCGTCGATGGTGACGTCGCCGTCCTCGGCGAGCGTGGCCGCGACCGTCCGCGACAGCCCCAGGATGCGTGCCACACCGGCGTCGAGGCGCATGCCGTCGAGTCCGTCGGGCACCGGCATGGACCGCGATTCACGCATCGGTGTCCCCCGCCGTCTCGCGCCGGGCCGCCCAGCCGGTACGACTGCCGTCGTACTCGAAGCCGAGCAGCGACAGGACGACCAGCAGCACGGCCCCGCACACGACCGCGGAGTCGGCGACGTTGAAGACCGGCCACCACCCCACGGAGACGAAGTCGACAACGTGACCGCGCAGCGGGCCGGGTGAGCGGAAGATGCGATCCGCGAGATTGCCCATCGCACCGCCGAGTACGAGCCCGAGTCCGAGGATCCACCACGCCGACCGCAGCCGGTTGCTGTATCGGACGATGCCGACGACCACGACCAGGGCCACGATCGTCAGCACCCAGGTGTAGCCCGCGGCCATCGAGAAGGCCGCACCGCTGTTGCGGACGAGGCGCAGGGTCACCGCGTCACCGATGATCTCGACCGGCTTCATGGGATCGAGGTGCGCGACGGCAAGGGTCTTGGTCAGCAGATCGAGTGCGATGACGCATGCAGCGACGCCCAACAGCGACCACACGACCGTGCCCCGTCGGCCGGTGCGCGCGTCTCCCGACTCCCCGCCGTTCCCGATGCCCGAGGGCTCACCGTCGTCGACCGGCCCGGGTGTCGGTTGGCTCATGACTCCATCATCCACCTCACCATCATCCACGAGGGCTCCCCTACGCTGGCTGCCGTGTACCGATCCCGCGCCTGTCTCGCCGTCCTCGCAGCCGTCGCCCTCGGGCTGACCGGGTGTGCCTCCGACGACGAGACCACGGACAAGGCCGCGACTTCGAGCGCCTCGGCCGGCTGCACCGACGACTCCACGGCGGGCCGCGACGACGTACGCCTGCTGCCCATCCCGCCTGCAAAGGTCAGTCTCCTCGACGCCGGGACCGGCCCGAGGCGGGTGGCGTCCGGAGCCCCGAACCGAACCTCGCCGCAGGCGCTCACCCTGGTCACGACCTCGTCGGTCAAGTCATCGGGAGACACCGACGCGCAGACAGTCGAGATGCCGCTGCAGGCCCGATTCCACTGCACCGACAACACCGACCTCGAACTCACGCTGGGCACCGTGACCTCACCGGACGCCGAGCTCGGCGGACAGCTGGGCCCGGTCGCCGGCTCACACGCCGGGATCGCACTCGGTCCCGGATCGACGCCGATCTCGCTGCGCCTGGCCCCGGCTGACGACGCGGGCCCGCAGGCCCGTCTCGCCGTCGAACAATCACTGCTACAGGCCCTGCAACTGTCGGTGCCGCTGCCCACCGAGCCGATCGGCACCGGTGCGCGGTGGCAGGTGGAACGCACCATCAACTCGGCCGTCACCGTCACCCAACACATCGACGCCACCGTGCGCTCCTGGCACGACGACGTGCTGACCCTGGACGTGACCGTCGAGGAGACCCCGGTGAACTCCGTCTTCGTCATCCCCGGCTCGGACCAGACACTGTCGATCTCCCGGTTCAGCAGCGGCGGTTCCGGTCAGCTGACCGTCGATCTGTCCCGCGGACTGCCGGTCGGCGGCCGCATTGAACTGTCCGGAGCGCGCGAACTGGTCGGCGCCGATCCGGGCCGCCCGCTGCTGCAGCAGACCGGGCTGTCGGTCGGCTGGCGCTGATCCTTTTTGCGTCACCCGCAACCGAACAGTCACCACCTGCACAGACGACACGGGCCGGTGATGTGAGGATTCCTCACATCACCGGCCCGGTCCGTTGTGGACCTCGCCGTCAGCTGGTCGGCGTGATCAGCTGGTCGGCGTGATCAGCTGGTCGGGGCGGTCGACGACGACGAGCACATCGGGGTCGTCACGTTGTTCGCGGTGACCAGTGGGCACACGGTGTCCTTGGCGAGCTTCCAGCGGCCGTCGACGTAGACGATGCTCGCGTCGAGCTTGGTCGCCGGGTTGTCGGGCAGCTTGACCTGGACCTTCACCGTCGCCTTGTTCGGTCCCGACGAGATCACCGGCGGGAAGATCTCGTAGGTGACGTCCGGATTGTCCTTCTTGGCCGCGACGAGCTTGTCGAAGACGGCCGGATCGGCCTCCGAGCCCTCCACGAGCTGCGTCTTCTCCGAATTCGGCACGTTCGGGTCCAGCGCCTTGGTGAGCATCTGGTTGAGCGTTGCCACCGACGGCTTCGTGTTGGCGTCGGTCACGTCGCCGGAGCCGGCCGCGGCCGCCGTCGTCGACGTCATGGTCGGCACCTCGGGCACGTCGCTGTCGTCGCTGCCACACGCTGCCACCGACGCCACCGCTCCTGCGATCAACGCGGCGGTCACGATCTTCGGAAACTTCACCCGATCTCCCTCACTGTCTGTGGTCCGGCCGCCGGTGAGTCGTGCACCGCCGGTCCGGCTGCATTCTGGCCTGTTGCTCCCCCCACGGGGCCGCAAAGCTCACCCCACTATGCCAAATCAACGACGATGCCCCAACAACATGGCGGGGCCCGTTCGGCGAGCCGCAGGGGCAACGGTTGACTCGTATGTCGGGTTCCCGAAACCCTGGACTCCATGCATCAACGACCCGCGACCGATCCACACATCGTCCTCATCAGCACGGGCGGCACGATCGCGGCGCACTCCACCGCCGACGGCACGGTGCCGCGCCTGACCGCTGCCGACCTGATCGGCACCGGATCCCTCAACACCGGATCCTTGAGCACCGAACCGAGGATCATCGGCGTCGATCTGATGTCGGTGGACAGTTCGGCGATGAGCGTGGCCGACCAGTTCGCGATCGCGGCGGCCGTGGTGGACGCACTGACCGACCCGGCGACGATCGGGGTGGTGGTCACGCACGGGACCGACACCATGGAGGAGACCTCCTACCTCACCGACCTGTTCGTCGCCGACGACCGACCGGTCGTCTTCACCGGGGCCCAACATCCGGCCGATTCGGCGCTCTCGGACGGTCCGGCCAACCTCGCCGCCGCGCTACGGCTGGTGACCGAACCGAACAGTCGGGGCCGTGGGGTCTTGGTCGCGATGGCCGGCGAGGTCCGCTCGGCGCGCGGAATCTTCAAGTCGTCGACCACCGACCTCGACGCATTCGACACCGTGCACGGCGATCTGCCGCGACACACGCTCGACCGGCCGGTGCCGCGCGGTCGCCCCGCCCGGGTCGATGCCCTCGCGTTGTACCCGGGCGTCTCACCGGGCCTCATCGCCGCCGCCGTGGCACAGCAGTCCGCGGGAATCGTATTGGCCGCCACCGGTTCTGGCAATGCCCATCCGGACATCACCGCGGAGGTGATCGCCGCGGTGCGCGCGGGCGTCGTGGTGGTCGTGACCAGTCGGGTGCCCCACGGGGAGGTCGTGCCCGCCTACGGCGGAGGCGGCGGTGCGGTCGACCTCGAGAGGGCAGGTGCGATCGTCTCCCGCTGGCTGCGCGCGCCCCAGGCCCGGATCGCGGTGTCGGCGCTGCTGTCCACGGGAGCATCCGTCCACGACGTGCGTGCGTTCTTCTGCGACACGACACCGACGACATGACACCGACGCGCGAGCGCTGACCTCAGACAGACAGATCCGGCCAGGCCAGGCTGTCCAGCGGATCGGCTCGCCGCAGATCGTCATCGTCGGCGGCGAAGGTCACCGCCCGTCCGGGCCCGGTGGCCCGCGTCTCGAAGCGCACGGTGACCACGCCGTGGCCGCTGCCCTGCACCCAGCCGTGCCCGAACTCCGGGTGGGTCACGTCGGTGCCGGTGGACCAGAGGACCGACAGTCCCGGATCGTCGAGCGCGTCGCCGGTCGTGCCATCGACGGCCGTGGCATCGTCGAGGTCACCGGACTCCCCTGCCGCGACGAACGCGGCCTCGACGTCGTCGGCGCTCTCATCCTGACTCACCACCGGCGACGACCCGGTCAGGTCGCCGAACAACGAGAACTGTTGCACGGCGGTCAGTCCCGAGAACCCGACACCTACGAGGCGGATCGGACCGATACTCCGCGGGTCCAGTGCGAGTCGTTGCGCTGCGGCACAGAGGATCTCGAGTTCGGTGGTGGCGGCGGGCAAGGTCGTGGATCGGGTGAGGACGGACATGTCCGAGCGCTTCAGCTTGAGGACCACCGTGCGTGCACCGCGGCCGTCGGACTGCAGTCGGCGGTGCGCCCCCTCCGCGGCGGCGTCGATGGCCGGACGCAGTTCGGCCATCTCGACGAGATCGCGCGGAAACGTCGACTCGGCGCTGATCTGCTTGGCCGACGCGCGTTCGGTCACCGGGCGATCGTCGATGCCCTGTGCGAGCCGATGCAGCGCCGGACCGAGCGTGCCACCGAGCACCGAGGCGACCTCGAGGTCGGACATCGCCGCGAACTGCCCGATGGTCTCGATGCCGAGGCGTTGCAGTTTGTCGCCCGAGACCGGCCCGATCCCCCACAACTTGCGGACCGGCAGCTCGTGCAGGAACGCGAGTTCACGACTCGGCGGGATCACCATCACACCATCGGGTTTCGCGAGTCCCGAGCCGATCTTGGCGATCTGTTTGCCGCTGCCGAATCCGACCGAGCCCGCGATCCCGACGACATCGCGAATCCGCGCCCGCAACCGTTCGGCGAACTCGGTGACCTCGTCCACGTCGGCGCCGACGAGTTCGGCAGGCTCCCCGAACGCCTCGTCGAAGGACAACATCTCGATCACCGGAACCGCGTCGCGCACCAGCCCGAAGACCCGAGCGCTGACGGTGCGGTAGACGACGCCACGCGGGGGCAACACCACCGCACCCGCGCCGACGAGTCGTCGCGCCTGATGCATCGGCATCGCCGAGCGCGCCCCGAATGCCCGCGCGGCATAGCTCGCCCCGGCGACCACGCCGCGGCCGCCTGCCCCGCCGACCAGGACCGGCCGATCCCGCAACGTCGGCCGGGTGAGCTGTTCGACCGAGGCGAAGAAGGCATCCATGTCCAGGTGCATCACCCATCGGGAACCGCGTTCGGACGACACCTCAGCATCGTAGGTCGCGCTCGTGCGGACCGAACGGGCGCTACCGCGGCAGGATCTCGAAGACCGGCAGATCGGCGGCGTGCGCGCGGATGGTCGCATCATCGGCGTCGGTGCCCATGCCCTCGGGCAGGAACCGGCCGACCTCCCAGCCCCACTTGTCGAGGTAGGCCCGGATGATCGGGGCCCGCGCGTCCGACTCGGTCTCGACCAGGCGAACCTCGCGCCTACGCCGTCCGCGACGCAGTTCGGCGGAGTCGTCGACGCGGACGTTGCGCACCCACTGGGTGACACCGCGTGGCGCGACCAGATAGTGGCGACCGTCGAGGTGCAGCGGATTGACCGGAACGCTCTGCGGTCGTCCACTGGTGCGACCGGTCACCGTGAGCACCTGTGCGCCGGCGAGATTGACGCCGCGGGCGGCAAGCCACCGGACGACGCTGTTGAAGGTGTGGTCGGCGCCCTGCGGGGCGCGGTAGTGCGTGGCGGTCATGGGATGCACCTTTCCTGAGGTTCAATTCGAGAGCACCGCTCTCTGAAATCGAGTGTGCACCACTGCCGCGACAAAAGCAAGAGCAGTGCTCTCGTTTTATGGCACGATGTGCGCATGGCCACCGTGAGCAAACGTGCCCAGAACCGCGCCGCGATGGAGTCGGAGATCCGTCGACTCGGTCGCGAGCACCTACGCACCCAGGGAGCCGCCGGTCTGTCGCTGCGCGCGATCGCCCGAGATCTCGGCGTGGTGTCCTCGGCCGTGTATCGCTATGTGCCCAGTCGCGACGATCTCCTCACGATGCTTCTCGTGGAGGCCTACACCGACGTCGCCGACGCCGTCGACAGCGCACTCGACGCGAGCGATCCCGACCGACCGCGCGAACGTCTGACGGCGGCGGTCCGGGCGTTGCGGGCGTGGGCGGTCGACGACCCGTCCCGGTGGGCATTGCTCTACGGCAGTCCGGTGCCCGGCTATGCGGCACCGGCCGAGGCCACCGTCGCACCGGGGACCCGTGTCGTCGCGACGCTCATCGGCGAGGTCGCCGCTGCCGAGGCCCGCGGACTGCTCGATGCCCACGACATCGTGGTGACCGGCGCACTGACACTCGAATTCGACGTCATCCGAAGCGAATTCGGCTCCCCGATCTCCGATGCCGCACTCGTCGTCGCGACCACGATCTGGGCTACGACGATCGGTGCGATCAGCCTCGAGGTTTTCGGTCAGTACGGCGCCGACACCTTCGCCGATCCGAGGCAGCTGTTCGAGGCGCAGATCGCGCGAGCCCTGAGCGCCCTCCGGAACTGACCCACACTCACCCGGCCACCGGATCGTCGCCCCGGCGGGTCATCGCGAGATGGACCGCGCCGTCGCGATCCCGGTCAGTTTCTCGGGATTGCGCATGGCGAAGATGTTCTCGATGACCCCGTCGACGACCTGCAGGACGAACACCCCCTGCAATTGTCCGTCGAAGTGGATCGCCATGCCGGGCATGCTGTTGAAGATCGCCGGCTCCATCCGCAGATCGTCACCGCGGGACCCGAGTCGCGCGAACCCCGCCATCAGACGGGCAACCGCGAGGGCACCGCGGATCGGTCGACGGACCGCGCTGGCCTTGCCGTCGCTGTCGGCGGTGAACACCACGTCGGGCGACAGCAATTCCATCAGGCGTTCGATCTCCCCGGATTCGGCTGCGGTCAGGAACGCCTCGGTGACCTCGGCGGTACGCGCGCTGTCGACAGGCTCGAATCGATGTCGCCGCGACTGGACGTGCGAGCGTGCGCGGTGCGCGGTCTGACGCACCGCCGCAGGCGATTTCCCGACGATCTCGGCGATCTCGTCGTGGCCGAATCCGAACACCTCACGCAGCACGAACACGGCGCGCTCGTCGGGACCGAGGCTCTCGAGGACGACGAGCATCGCCGTGGACACCGACTCGGCGAGCACGACGTCCGCCGACGCGTCGTGCTCGTCGAGCAGGATCGGTTCGGGCAACCACGGGCCGACGTAATCCTCACGCCGCCGCGTGGACGCCCGCAGCGCGTTGAGCGCCTGCCGCGTGACCACCTTGGCCAGATACGGACGGGCTTCGGCCACCGAATCGAGGTCGACGTCGGCCCATCGCAGATAGCTGTCCTGCAACACGTCGTCGGCATCGGTGGCCGATCCGAGGATCTCGTAGGCCACGGTGAACAGCAGCGGCCGTAGTTCGGTGAAGACCCGGGCGTGCTCGTCGGCCGTATCGGTCACCGCAGTACCCCCACCGGTTGTGTGGTGCCCATGTCCCGGGGCTGCCCGAACGACGGTGTCGCGCCGGGCTTGCGGGCCTCCATGCGCAATCCCCAGATCACGCTGCGGCACACCAGTTCCTTGATGGCGGCACCGGTACGGCCGGAGATCACCGCGCGGGTCGGCGTGTCGTCTCGACGGGTCAACTGCACCGTCGCACCGTGGCGGCCCAACGAGGTGCACTGCCCGACGAACGACACCCGCACCGGCGACGGCTCGTCGCCGGCCAGCTTCGCGAGCACGGTGTCGGCGGCGTGCGGCCCGAGTTGGTTGGCGGCCTGACAGCTCATCCGGAACGGCGCCCCCGAGGGTGCGACCGCGTCACCGGCGCCGATGATGCGCGGATCGTCGACGCTGCTGAGCGTTTCGTCGGTGAGCAGGCGGCCGAGCGGATCGGTGCTCAGACCGCTCGCCGCGGCCAGCGCGGGCACTCCGAAGCCTGCGGCGACGACCGTCGTCGCACTGGGCAGCACTCGCGCTCGACCATCGGCCACGACCGTGACGGTATCCGATCCCACCTCCGTCACACGGTGGTCTTCGATGATCTCCACGCCCAGCCTCTGCAGGCGGCGCCGCGCGACGCGGCGGGCCCGCGCACCGAACGACGGTGCGACGGTGCCGCGGCAGACCAGTCGCACCGTGGATCCGGTCTCCGCCAACTCGGCCGCCATCTCCATCCCGGTCAGACCGCCACCGATCACGGTGACGCTGCCGCGACGGTCCGTCGAGGCGAGGTGGTCGCGCAGACGCTGCGCCTGCTCCCACTCGCCGAGGACGAATCCGTGCTCGGCGGCACCGGGGATGGCCGTTGGCGGGGTTCCCGTGGAGCCGACCGCGTAGACGAGGTGGTCGTAGGCGAGCGTCGCGCCCGAGCCGAGCTCGACCTGTCCGGCCGCCACGTCGATGCGGGTGGCGGTGTCCACGACGAGTTCGATGCCCTCGGCCAACACGGTGGCGAATTCCTCCTGGGCCGTTCCCGTGCCACTCACCCACTGGTGCAACCGAATCCGGTGGACGAACCGTGGCCGGGGGTTGACCAGCAGCACGTCGGCCAGGCCGTCGCGAACAGCGCCCGACAGACGGTTGGCGGCCATCGTGCCCGCGTACCCGCCACCGAGGACGACGATCTGCGGGCGTTGTGTGGTGTTCATGAGGTGCTCCTTTCGAGGGGGACGACCTCAAGACACCGGGGCGGCCCGGAATGTGACAGACAGTGATGGAGATCGCTGTTCGGCCACCAACACCTCTCCGATCGTCAGGCGCCTGCCTTGACGATGTCCGCGGTGACGCCGTCTCCCAGGTCGATCGCACCCGGCGTCTCGTCGGCGACGACGTCGAAACGGACCGCCAACACCTCACCGGCGATCATCTCGGCATGCCGACGGGCCCACTCGAGACGCTCGGCGGGGACCACCAACCGGACCTCGATGCGATCGGATACGTCCAGATCGAGAGTGCGTCGTGCGTCCTGCAACTCGCGGACCCGGTCCTTGGCCCATCCCTCGGCCTCGAGTTCCTCGGTGACCGTGGTGTCGAGCACCACGAGACCGCCACCGCCCGGCAGTTCCGCCGTCGAGTCGGGCTCCTCGGCCACCAGGCGGCGGGTGTACTCCCCGTCACGCAGCTCGATGCCGTCGGCCACCACGACCTCGGCGCCGTCGTCGCCGGTGGACACCGACCAGTTGCCCGACTTGACGGCCTTGATGACGCGCTGCACCTCCTTGCCCAGGCGCGGGCCGGCAGCACGCGCGTTGACCGCTATCTCGTTGCGGCCGTACGCGTCCGTGTCGGTCGCCAACGTCACCGACTTGACGTTCATCTCGTCGGCGATCAGATCCGTGTAGGGCGCCAGGCGCTCGGCGTTCGGTGCGGCGACGGTCAGTCCCGGCAACGGCAGGCGCACCCGCAACCTGTTGGCCTTGCGCACGCTCGAGGCGACCGAGCAGACCTGCTGCACCGAGTCCATCGCGGCGACCAGCTCGACGTCGGCCGGCAGTTCGTCGGGCCGCGGCCAGTCGGTGAGGTGCACCGACCGATCGCCGGTCAGACCGCGCCAGATGGCCTCGGTCGCCAACGGCAGCAGCGGCGCCGCCAGTCGACTCGCCACCTCGAGCACCGTGTACAGCGTGTCAAATGCGTCGGCATCGACGTCCTGACCCGCCCAGAACCGCGAACGAGACCGTCGCACATACCAATTCGTCAACGACTCGACGAACTCGCGATAGGCCTCGCAGGCACCGGCGATGTCGTAGACGTCGAGGGCATCGGTCATCAGATCGCGGGTCGACGCCAATTTCGCCAGGATGTAGCGATCCAGCACGTGCTCGGAATCCGTGCGCCAGGTCGCGGGGCGCTCCGCGTAGAGCTGAAGGAAGCTGTAGGCGTTCCACAGCGGCAGCAGTGCCTGCCGCACGCCCTCCCGGATCCCGCGCTCGGTGACCACGAGGTTGCCGCCCCGCAGCACCGGTGACGCCATCAGGAACCACCGCATCGCATCCGAGCCGTCGCGGTCGAACACCTCGTTGACGTCGGGGTAGTTGCGCTTGGACTTGGACATCTTCTGTCCGTCGTCACCGAGCACGATGCCGTGGGCGATGACGCTCTTGAACGCGGGCCTATCGAACAAGGCGGTCGCGAGCACGTGCAGGTTGTAGAACCAACCACGCGTCTGACCGTTGTACTCGACGATGAAGTCGCCCGGGTTGTGTGGCAGCACACGCCCGTCGGCGCTGCCGTCGAACCAGTCGGAGTTCTCGAACGGGTAGTGCACCTGGGCGTAGGGCATCGAACCCGATTCGAACCAGCAGTCGAGCACCTCCGGCACACGGCGCATGGTGGACCGTCCCGTCGGATCGTCCGGGTTCGGGCGGGTCAGATCGTCGATGTAGGGCCGATGCAGGTTGTCCGGCCGCACACCGAAGTCGCGTTCGAGCTCGTCGAGCGAGCCGTACACGTCGGTGCGCGGATGGTCCGGATCGTCGGAGACCCACACCGGGATCGGCGCACCCCAGTAACGGTTACGGCTGATGTTCCAATCGCGCGCACCCTCCAGCCATTTGCCGAACTGACCGTCACGGATGTGCTCGGGCGCCCAGGTGATCTGCTTGTTGAGTTCGAGCATGCGCTCCTTGATCGGCGCGACTGCGACGAACCATGACGGAACCGCCATGTAGATCAACGGTTTACCGGACCGCCACGAGTGTGGATAGGAGTGCTCGATGGTGTCGTGGCGCACGATGCGGCCGGACTGTTTGAGATCCTTGATGATCACCGGATTCGCATCGAAGACCATCAGCCCCTCGTAGGGCGGCACCTGCGCGGTGAACCGACCGCCCGGATCCAGCGGCTGCACGACCTCGATGCCGTTGGCGGTCGCGAGATCCATGTCCTCCTCACCGAATGCCGGTGCGAGGTGGACGATTCCGGTTCCGTCCTCGGTGGTGACGTAATCACCGAGCAGGATGCGGTGCGCGTTCGGATGACCCGCGAAGAAGTCGAACGGCGGTGTGTAGGAGAGGTTCTCGAGCTGACGACCGGTGTATGTGCCGAGCGTCTCGGTCTCCCCTAACTCCTTGGCATAACTTCCGACCAGAGCCTTCGCGAGCAGATATTCCTGACCGTCTTCAGCCTTGACGTGCACGTACTCGACGTCGGGGTGGACCGCGATGGCGAGGTTGGACGGCAGTGTCCACGGCGTGGTGGTCCAGATCAGCGCGTTGACACCGTCGAGTTCGCGCAGCGGACCGTCGGGGACCACCAGCGGCATGGTGACGGTCACCGCCGGGTCCTGCCGCATGCGGTAGGCGTCGTCGAGCTTGGACTCCTGATTGGACAGCGGGGTCTGCTCGTACCAGCTGTAGGGCAGCACACGGTAGCCCTGGTAGACGAGTCCCTTGTCGTGCAGGCGTTTGAACGCCCACATGACCGACTCCATGAAGTCGATGTCGAGCGTCTTGTAGTCGTTGTCGAAGTCCACCCAGCGGGCCTGGCGGGTCACGTAGTCACGCCACTCACCCGTGTAGCGGAGAACCGAGTCGCGGCAGAAGTCGTTGAACTTCTCCACGCCCATCGTCTCGATCTCGGATTTGTCGGTGATACCCAATTGGCGTTCGGCCTCGAGTTCGGCGGGCAGACCATGGGTGTCCCAACCGAAGCGGCGTTCCACCTTCTTGCCGCGCATGGTCTGGTACCGGGGTACCACATCCTTGACATACCCGGTGAGCAGGTGACCGTAGTGCGGCAGCCCGTTGGCAAACGGCGGGCCGTCGTAGAAGACGAACTCCTCGGCGTCGGCACGGTGCGCGATCGACGCGGCGAAGGTGTCGTCGGCATCCCAATAGGACAGGACGCGCTGCTCGACGTCGGGAAACGACGGCGCACCACGTCCGCCGCCCTCGGTCATGTCGATGATCGGATACACGCGGGCGTCACTGGCGCCACCGCGCTCGGCTGCGTCGTCGTTGCGTACCGGATCGGTCATCGGTCGGTCTCCTCGTGCCTGGCTGTGGACAGCTGACCTCACGGGCAACTGCGCTGGCACGGGGACGCACACCGGGGTCGACTGAGACCATCCGATCCACGCGGTACCACCCCGTTTGCGCCGTGCCGATACACGATCGGTCGGCGCCGCTCACGGTTCGAGACCTCGTCGGAACCTGCGGCTGTGACGGGCCGCTCCCGCCCGGTTCTACTGAGAGCCGCCCCGCGTGGGCACGGACTCCGTTCTTCCGGATGCTCCCCGGTGATGGCCGGATCGATGCGCCTTCGAGTGTAGCCGCGTGCCGGGCACGGATTCCACTTCGTTCGTCGGGCGGCTAGTCCATCGGGGGACGCCAGTTCGGATCCAGCGGATCGAACTTCTCGGTGCGAGACGCCCGGTCGTCGGGCTCGTCGTCGTCGGCGGCGCGGTGATGCGAGGTCCGTGACGGACCCGACTGTGACCGACCCGACTGTGACCGACCCGACTGTGACCGACCCGACCTCGGCCCCGGTCCAGACGATGGCGATGATTCACCCGATCCCGGCTCACCACCGAACCACGGTGCCTGCTGTTCATCAGGACGGCGCTCGTGGGCGCCACCGACCGAACGCAGGTAATCGTCGAGATTGCCCTCCCGTGGTGGCGGTCCCTGCGCGGGACGCCCCTGAGGTCCGGGGCCCTGGGGACGCCGCTGCGGCGGAGGTCCTTGCGGCGGAGGTCCTTGCGGCGGTCGCCCCTGGGCAGGGGGTACCGCGGAAGGAGGAGGAGTCATCGTCGGCGGACCGGCCGGCCGTGGTGCCGGACCTCGTCCCGGACCGACGTCGGGTGTCGCCGCATGGGGTTCGATGAGGGTTCGCGGCTCGTCGGTGTCCGGGTGGTCGTCGGTGTCCGGGTGATCGCCCGGGTCACGGTCGACGAAGTCCGTCACCGACGGTTCGTCGCCACGGCGACCCGAACCGACGATGTCCGCGATGAGGAATCCGAGTCCCACGAGGCACACCACGATGCAGGCCACCGCCAACCACACGGTTCCGGTGATCAGGCCGAGGACCAGGAACACGAACCCTATGAGCGTCGCCGCCAGGGCCAGCGTCAGCACGACTATTCCTTGTCGTCGCCGAACTAGCTCGGTGAGTAACTGGTGAAGCCGCCGTTACCGGGGTCCGAGGAGAACGAGTCGGCCCGGCCACCTTCGACGGGTGCGGCACTGCCGCGCTGCTGCAACTCTTCGAGCTGCGACTCCAGATACGTCTTCAGACGGGTGCGGTATTCGCGCTCGTACACCTTGAGCTGCTCGATCCGACCTTCCAGCACGGTTCGCTGCTGGTTGATGGTGCCCATGATCTCGCTGTGCTTGCGCTCGGCGTCGCTCTGCAGGGCATCGGCACGCTCCTGCGCCTGACGCACCTGCGCCTCCGAACGGGTCTGCGCGTCGGCCAGGATCGCCTCGGAACGCTGCCGGGCGTCGGTGAGCAATGCGTCGGCCTTGGTCTGGGCCTCCGACACCATCGCGTCCGCGCGCGAGCGCGCATCGCTGACCAAGGTGTCGGCCTCCTGGCGCGACGTCGATGTCAGACGGTCCGCGGTGTCCTGCGCGAGCGCCAGGACGCGTGCCGCCCGGACGTTGGCGTCGTCGTCGGACAACGGCGCGGCCGGAGGCGCTGCCTGCGCCGGCGGCGCCTGCTCGGGTGCCGCCGCGGCGGCGAACACCTGGGTGCGTTCTTCGGCTGCTTCGCCGGTCGTGCTCGGCGCCGACGACCCCGCCTCGGCGAGTTCTCCCTCGAGCTCTTCGACCCGCTGCTTCAGATCGCCGTTCTCCTCGATCAGACGGGCGAGTTCTGCCTCGACAAAGTCGAGGAACTGATCGACCTCATCCTCGTTGTAACCGCGTTTACCGATAGGCGGTTTGCTGAACGCGACGTTGTGCACATCAGCTGGAGTCAGCCGCATGTCGGTTCCCCTCATGTGTTGTTCGAGATGGTGGATCGGGCTCCGCTCACGTAACGCCCGGATCCCCGAAGGGGTTCCGCTTGCTGCGCTCGGCGATGCCCTGGTCGTACAAGCAGTCTTCAGTTGGAAGAACGCTCAGACTGCACAATCTTTGCTGCAGGCTGTCACTGTTTATTCATACCAGTCCACTGGGTAACTGGCGTCAAATCCTGTCACTCGCGAACCGCTTGTTGCAGAGGATCGATGCTCTCCTGCAACCAAACAGTCACTCAATGATGACATCCAAATGTAGACCACCCAAGGGCGGCGGTCACGGACCCATCCATCGGATGTGCCGCCGCCCCATCGGGTCCCGGCGATCACCGCTGGTCAGGCCAACCCGGCCAGCGCCGCCGCGGAACTGCGGCCGAGAGAACTGACGATCTGCATCGCGACCAACACGACGATCATCACGATCATCAACGAGAGATCCAGTCGCACGGGTCCCAGCGGGATCGGCGGCAGTATTCGTCGCAGCGCGCGAATGGGTGGATCGGTCGCGGTGAACACGATCTCGATGATCACGACGGCGAACCCGGTGGGCCGCCAATCCCGCGCGAAGGTGCGGACCAACTCGACGACGAGTCGCGCGAGCAGGAGCAGCCAGTAGATGAACAACAGGTAGTAGAGAACCTGAAACAGAATCGTCACGCCTCAAGGTTGCCTGAAGACTCGGACATGTGCGGCAGGCAGGTACGCAAGCGGCCCGGTTCGTGTCGTCGATCGACACGAACCGGGCCGGTTGGTGAGCGTCCTCAGCTGTGGTTGTAGAAGCCCGTCTCCGCGATCTTGCGACGGTCCTCCGGCGACACGTCGACGTCGGCCGGCGAGAGGAGGAACACCTTGGTGGCCACCTTGTCGAAGGAACCGCGCAGGGCGAAGGCAAGCCCGGCGGCGAAGTCGACGAGCCGCTTGGCGTCGTCGTTGGTCATGTCGACGAGGTCCATGATGACCGGATTGCCGTCACGGAACCGCTCACCGATCGTGCGGGCCTCTCCGTAGTCGGACGGGCGCAAGGTGGTGATCTTGTGCAACGGGCCGTCTGCGAACACCTGCTCGAGCTCCCTCTGATCCGGTGTCGCCGCGGTGCGAACCACCCCGGCGCCGCGCAACCCCGTCCGCTGCAGCGGCTCGAGACGATGGGCAGTACGCATCCGCTCGACCGGCTCGCCCGCGTGACGCACCCCCGCATATGCGTACTCGGCGGGCACCTCGTAGGCCTGAGGTTCGAACTCCGGCGCAAATCGCCGGTCGTCCACGTACGCGTAGTCGGCGTCGCGCGGTCCCTCACGGAAGGCAGGCTCACGATAGGGGGCCTGGTCGTAGTAGTCGTCACGGTACGGACGACCACCGCGCACCGGGCCACCCGGCTCCTCCAGGTAGTCGTCCTCGTAATCACCAGGAGGGACCATGCCGAAATATGCTTTGAACTTCTGCATCGTGGTCATAGCTGGCCTCTCTGTCGTCCAACGCTGCCGGGGAGCAGTGCGAAGTGGTGCGGTTGTTTATCCGTGTGCTCGTTGGTTCTCATGTGACCAATGTGATTAGTGAGAGATTAACGGCCGTGGACCCATGATTGCGGTACCGACACGCACGCATGTCGATCCATGCGCAACGGCGGCCTCCAGATCGCCGGACATCCCCGCGGACAACTCGTCGGCCTCGGGATGATCGCGCAGGAAACCCTCCCGGATCTCCGCCGTGCGTGCCATCCATCGGTCCGCGGTCCCGTCCAGGGGTGCGATCACCATCAATCCGCGCAACGTGAGTCCGGGTTCGGCGACGACCCGGTTCGCGAGTTCGGGCAGATCCTCGACGAGGACGCCGCCGCGATGCGGATCGCCGTCGAGACTCACCTGCAGCAGCACACCGAGCGGGTCGGTCCGCGCACCTGCATCCAGCGCTGCCGTCGCGCCCCGCGACAGCGCATCGACGAGCTTGTCGCGGTCCACCGAATGCACGGTACGTGCCCATCCCGCAACGGTTCCCGCCTTCTTCGACTGCACCGTGCCGATCATGTCGAAAACGGTGCCTGCGGGCCGATCACCGAGCTCCGCGAGCTTGCGACTCGCCTCCGGCTCACGCGATTCGCCGAACTCCCGCACTCCCAGATGGATCAGCCGACGCACATCGTCGGCCGGGAAGAACTTGGTGACCACCAACAACTCCACCGAGCCGGGTGACCGACCGGCTGCGGCGATCGCAGCCTCGAGCCGATCCCGAACCGCGGCATGATGTCTCGCGAGTTCCCTGGTCCGCTCGTCGGCCTCATCGGTCATCGGTGACGTCGGCCTCCTCCCCTGCCGAGGAATCGATCCAGATCACCGATGCCAGACGGCCGGTCGGCGCGCCGCGCCGATGGCTGAACAGATCCGGGTCGTCGATCGTGCACCTCGGGTCGGCCGCCACCGCAGCGACCCCGGCCTCGAGCAACTGGCGCCGGATACCGGCGCGCAGGTCCAGACCCGTTGTCCCCTTGGCGGTCACACACGCACTGCCGGGCAGATGCTCTTCGACGTCGCGCTGCATGTGCGGCGGCACTTCGTAGTTACGGCCGCTCGCCGCCGGACCGAGCAGGGCGCCGATGCGCTCCGGCCGGGCGCCGAGTTCCACCATCGCCCGCAACGTCGCCGGGATGATCCCGATCCGTGCACCCACCCGACCGGCGTGCACCCCGGCGATCACACCCGCCTCGTCGTCGGAGAGCAGGACCGGCACGCAATCGGCGGTCAGCACGGCCAGCGCGAGATCGGCAGTGGTGGTCACCAGGGCGTCGGTCGCGGGCACCGCCGCATCGACCGGACCGTCCACCACGACCACGTTGCGGCTGTGGATCTGTTCCATCCACACCAGCCGTGAGGGCGGCAGCCCGATCTGTTCGGCGAGCCGGGTCCGGTTGTCGGCCACTGCTTTCGGGTCGTCGCCGACGTGGTCACCGAGGTTGAACGACGCATATGGCGCACGGGACACCCCACCCGACCGGCCGGTGACCACGCGGCGTACCCGCATGGTCGATCAGCGCTTCATGAACGACGGCACATCGACGTCGTCGTCGTCGAGGGTGACGTTGTTGCGACGCGGCGGCTCCGGCTGCTGCTGGGTCTGCTGCTCGGCAAACGGGTCACCGGCCCCGGCACCGGCAGGCATCTTGCCGAACAGCGGATCGTCGGCGCCCGCGTTGGTCGACACGGCACCGGCCTGGCCGGCCCCGACGTTCGACTTGCCTGCGGCCTTGGGGATCTCCACGCGCTTGCGCGGTGCACCGCCGTCGAATCCGGCGGCGATCACCGTCACCCGGACCTCGTCGCCGAGATTGTCGTCGATCACCGTGCCGAAGATGATGTTGGCGTCCTCGTGGGCCGCTTCCTGCACCTGGGTGGCCGCGTTGTGGATCTCGAACAGACCGAGGTCGCTGCCGCCGGCGATCGAGATCAGCACGCCCCGAGCGCCTTCCATGGACGCCTCGAGCAGCGGCGAATTGATGGCCATCTCGGCCGCCTTCTTCGCCCGCTCGTCGCCCCGCGCCGAGCCGATTCCCATCAGCGCGCTGCCCGCGTCGCTCATCACACCCTTGACGTCGGCGAAGTCGACGTTGATCAGACCGGGTGTGGTGATCAGATCGGTGATGCCCTGAACACCGTTGAGCAACACCTCATCTGCGCTGCGGAAGGCGTCCATCAGGCTCACCTGGGCATCGCCGAGCTGCAGCAGACGATCGTTGGGGATCACGATCAGGGTGTCGCAGGATTCACGCAGGGCGACGATGCCCTGTTCGGCCTGGTTGCCACGCCGCTTGCCCTCGAAGGAGAAGGGGCGGGTCACGACACCGACGGTGAGGGCACCGAGCTTGCGAGCGATGGAGGCGACCACGGGTGCACCACCGGTGCCGGTGCCACCGCCCTCGCCCGCGGTCACGAACACCATGTCCGCGCCCTTGAGCAATTCCTCGATCTCGTCGCGAGCGTCCTCGGCCGCCCGGCGGCCGACCTCCGGGTCGGCACCTGCGCCCAGACCGCGTGTCGAGTCACGGCCGACGTCGAGTTTGACGTCGGCGTCACTCATCAGCAGCGCCTGCGCGTCGGTGTTGATGGCAATGAACTCAACACCTTTGAGTCCCTGTTCGATCATTCGGTTGACGGCATTGACACCGCCGCCGCCGATGCCGACGACCTTGATCACGGCCAGGTAGTTGTGCGGTGGCGTCATGTCCCGCCTTCCTCGTTCGATCCGAAACCCTAAACCTGAACCATAGATTTAGAGTTATGTCAAGTAGATGGATGTTGGAGATGACGCTAGGCATCGAGGGCATCGCTGGCCAGCAAGCGGGCGGCGTGTCGCGAAGTTGCACCGTGGATTTTTTCGGATCCGAGGTCGATCACGGCCGTCGAGGCAGCGTCACGGTCCGCGGACGGCCCGCGGGAAATCACTTGTAGGCGGGGAATTCCGGACTCGACACGTTGTACGTCGACGCCTTGCGGGTGAGCAGAGCGTCCAACGTGCGGGCCTTTTCGGCACCCTGCTCGCTGTCGCCCCAGATGACCTTCTTGTTCCCCTTGAGGGTGAACTGGATGTCGACCGGCGACGACGCGGTGACCTTGACGAGTTTCGACGAGATCGTCTCGGGCAGTTCGGCGACCGCCTTGAGGGTCGCCGTGGTGGTCGGGTCGGTGGGTCCCGGGTTGGGGGTGTCGAACTCGGGGAGCCGGTTCACCTCCGGCGGGATGCCCGTCGCGGTGTCGTAGGTCAGGTATCCCACACCGGAGCGGTCCAGCACGTGGACCTTGTCGCCGTCTCCGATCCGCGCCACCGGCGTTCGCTCGACGACGGTGATGGTCAGTGCCGACGGATAGCTGCGCTGTACCCGCACCGATTCCACCGACGGGATCGCGGCCACCCGCCGTGCCACCGCCTGCGTGTCCACCTGCAGCAACGGCGTGCCGTCTGGGACACGCGCGGCGCTGAGGATCTCGTCGCGCGCGATGGCGTGATTGTCCCGGACGTCTGTGGACCGCACCGACATCAACGGGGTGAAGTAGGCGATCGAGCCCAGACCGACCACCACGACGATCGCCGCGATCGTGCCCAGCAGCAGCCGGTGCCGCCGCGAGCGTGGAGCCCGTGTGCGGGTCCCCCTCACGGCGCCTTCGCCTTCAGGGCGGCAAGGATCTCCGGACCCTGCATGGTGATGTCGCCCGCCCCGAGGGTGAGCACGAGATCACCCGCACGGGCGATCGATGCGACGGTGGCCGCCAACGTGGACAGATCGGGCACGAAGATCACCGGCCGGGTCACACGATCGGCGATGCTCGCACCGCTGATGCCGGGGATCGGCTGTTCCCGGGCCCCGTAGACGTCGGCGACGACGACCTGATCGGCGAGATCGAGTGCGGCAGCGAACTCGGCGGCGAACTCTCGGGTCCGGGAGAACAGGTGCGGCTGGAACACCGCGATCACGCGGCCCGGCACCGGCTTCTCGGCTCCCTCGGCACCGTCCGCACCCTCGACCGAGGCACTGAGCACCGCTTGCCGCGCCGCGGTCAGCACCGCGCGCACCTCCGTCGGATGGTGGGCGTAGTCGTCGTAGACCTCGACATCGGCTGCCCGCCCGCGGAATTCGAATCTGCGGTGCACACCGCCGAACGCCTCGACACCGTCCAGCACGCCCGCGGGCGTCGCTCCGGCGCACATGCAGGACAGCGCGGCACCCAACGCGTTGAGCGCCATGTGCCGGCCGGGCACCGTCAGGCGCAGTGTGTGCTCGAACGCGGAGTCGGCGACCGGGGCGTCGAACCGAACCCGTGCCACTCCCCCGGCACCACGGGCCTCCCAGGACAGCAACGTCGCCGCCAGCGGCACCGAGGGGGCCAGATCACGATGTCGACCCTCCCCGTATCCGACCACGGTGACACCTTGCGCGGCAAGGCGTTCCACATTGCGACCGGCGAACTGCGCGGAACCCTCGTCGTCGAGGCAGACCACCAGTCGACCGCCCGGTCGGATCCGCTCGGCAAACGAGTCGAACACCTGCACGTAGGCCTCGCGGGTCCCGAAGAAGTCCAGATGATCGACCTCGATGTTCGTGACCACCACGACATCCGGTGAGTATTCGAGCAGCGAGCCGTCACTCTCGTCGGCCTCGGCGACAAAGATGTCGCCGGTGCCGTGATGGGCGTTGGTGCCCGATTCGTTCAGCTCCCCGCCGACCGCGAACGACGGGTCCAGACCACAGTGCTGCAGGGCGACGACGGCGATCGACGTGGTCGACGTCTTACCGTGCGTGCCGGCGACGAGCAGCGTGCGGTAGCCGGACATCAGGTCGGCGAGTACGTGCGGGCGCAGCAGCACCGGGATGCCCCGCTCACGGGCCTCCACCAGCTCCGGATTGGTCTTGGGTATCGCCGCATGCGTGGTGACCACCACCGTTGGACCGCCAGGCAGCAGATCGAGGGCCGACGGGTCATGACCCACCTGGATCTGTGCACCGCGGGTACGCAGCGCGAGGATGCCTCGGCTGCTCTTGGCGTCGGAGCCCGACACCTGACCACCGCGGGCGAGCAGGATCCGGGCCAGGCCACTCATGCCTGCACCCCCGATGCCGACCATGTGCACACGTTGGAGCTGGTCGGGAAGTTCACCGATGGGCGTGGTCTGCGGTTCGCCGTTCATCGCCTCATCCGTCCATCCGTCGACCGACGCGCCATCCGGGGCCGGCGAGGACGATCGATCACGAAGACCATTGTCACCGCCGCGCGTCCGATCCCGGTGAACGAAACGCGCCCCGCAGGCGACCGCGATGCGCACCCGCCCGGAACTCGGCGGCGAGGTCGAGAGCCGCACGGGCGACGGTCGCCGCGGCATCACGGTGGCCGGTGCCGGTTGCCGCCGCCGACATCGCCGCGAGCCGGTCGGGGTCGCCGAGCAGTGCGGGCACCTCGCGGCTCACCCAGTCGACGGTGAGGTCGGCATCGTCGACCAGGAGGCCCCCGCCCGCCTCCACCACGGGCAGGGCGTTGAGGCGCTGCTCCCCGTTGCCGTGCGGGAGCGGGACGTACACCGCGGGCAGACCGGTCGCGGAAACCTCGGCCACCGTCATCGCGCCCGACCGGCAGATGACCAGGTCGGCTGCCGCGTATGCCAGATCCATCCGCTTGAGGTACCCGACCCCGCGGTAGGGCGGCGCTCCTTCGGGCGACCGGGGATCGATGGAGTTCTTGGGGCCGTACGCGTGCAGCACCCCGATGCCGGCCGCACCCAGGGCACCCGCGGCACCCGCGACCGCGTCGTTGAGCCGGCGCGCGCCCTGCGATCCGCCGAACACCAGCAGCGTCGGGGCCTCCTCGTCGAGGCCGAAATAGTGGCGGGCCTTGGCGCGCAGCGCGTCCCGATCGAGTTCGGCGATCACCCCGCGCACCGGGATGCCGACGACCTCGGCGTCGAGTCCCGAGCCGGCGACCGCGGCCATCACCCGATCGGCGACACGGGCGCCGACCTTGTTCGCGATGCCCGCACTCGCGTTGGCCTCGTGGATGACGATCGGCAGACGTCGACGTCCGCGTAGATGGGTCTGCGCGGCGACGTACGCGGGCAGCGAGACGTAGCCGCCGAATCCGATGACGACGTCGGCACCCACCGACGACAGCACCGAACGTGTCGCGGAGACCGCATGCAGCAGTCGCGCCGGGGTCTTGGCCAGCTCCAGGCCGGGTTTACGAGGCAGCGGGACCGGCGGGATCAGCTCCAGCGGATAACCGCGCTCGGGTACCAGGTCGGTCTCCAGGCCGCGGGTGGTGCCGAGTGCGGTGACCCGCGCGTCCGGATCGAGCCGCGTCACCGCATCGGCGACCGCGAGTGCCGGCTCGATGTGTCCGGCGGTGCCGCCACCGGCGACCACCACCGACAGCGGCCGATCCGACCGCGATCGGCCTCGCTCTGAACTCACTTGTGTGCCACTCCATCTCGCATCGACCAACGTCTGTCCGCGGATTGCCGGACCGGCCGTCGGTCAGCGCCGCGGCCGGGTGGGCGTCCGCCGCCCGGGCGCGCCGTCGCGCACGGGGTCACGCCCCGTCGAGCGAGTTGCACCCCAGCCGTACGCCCCTGTCGCACCCCGGTCGCCCCGGCGACCGGCCGTCCCGGAATACCCCGTACGGTAGTCGACCCGGATCGCGGACGTGCGAGGTGCCTGCCGGGCGGTCGCGGCGCGACGGCCCGTCGGCGGCGCGGACGGCGGCTCAGCCGCAGGCGACCGATGGCGCAACACCGCCCACCGCGGCACCTTGGCCGGTTGCGGGCGCCGCGGCGCCTGCGGTGCCCGGCCGCCGCGGCGGCCGTCGAGACGGTCTCGCAGTTGGTCGGCCCGCGACGGCCGATACGGCACCGGCGCAGGCAAGCGCAACCACCGGACGCCTCGGGACGGACCGGAGGTGCGCAGCGCCGCGACCGCCTCCGGCTCGTGACGTGCGGCGCTGGCGAGTAGTCCCAACATCGCCAGGATCGTCAGTGTGGATGTACCGCCGGCCGACAGCAGCGGCAGCTGGATGCCGGTGACGGGCAGCAGCCCGACGACGTAGCCGATGTTGATGAAGGCCTGCGCGGTGATCAGCACGGTGATCGTCGCGGTCATCAGGCGCAGGAACGGGTCCACCGATCGCGATGCGATCCGGAAACCGATGAATGCCAGCACCGCGAACAACACCACCACCAGCAGGCCGCCGATCAGCCCGAGTTCCTCACCGATGATGGCGAAGATGAAGTCGTTGTGCGCGTTGGGCAGGTAGTTCCACTTGGCCCGGCTCTGGCCGAGTCCCACGCCGAAGACGCCGCCGTTGGCCAACGCGTACGTCGCCTGCCGTGCCTGATACCCGGCGCCCTGCGGGTCGTCGATGCTGCCGAGGAAGCTCAGCACGCGCTGCGAACGGTAGCCCTCGACCAGCGCCAGCAGCACCGCGATCGCCACGCCGACACCCGCGAAGGTGAGGAACACCTTGATGGGCAGGCCGGCGAACCACAGCAGGGCACCGACGATGATCGCGATCGTGATCGTCGTGGACAGGTTGGGTTCCAGGATGATCAGCAGGCAGATGAGCAGGGCCACCGGGACCAGCGGGATGAGCAGTTCCTTGAGTGAGGCGTTGTCGCGACGTCTCGACGCCAGCAGATGTGCGCCCCACAGGCACAGTGCCACCTTCACCAGCTCCGACGGCTGCACCGACAATCCGCCGATGACGAACCATCGGCGGGCGCCCTGACTGAGCGTGCCGATCCCCGGGACGAGCACCAGCGCGAGCAGGATCGTGGTGATCACCATGAGCGGTGCGGCCATCCGACGCAGGAACCGCACCGGCAACCGGAGCATCGCGTAGAAGACCACCAGACCCAGCAGGGCGAAGATCATCTGGGTGGCGAACAGCCCGTAGGCGGACCCGTCCTTGGAATATCCCTCCACCGACGAGGCGGACAACACCATGACCAGCCCGAAGACGGTGAGCAGCAGGGTGATCGTGAGGATCAGGTGATAGGACGCGAGCGGTCGGGCCAGCAGGTTGCGAACGGCCTCGACGACCGCGGCAGGCCAGGAACCGCCCGCGGTGTCCGCGGTGCTGTCCTTTTTCCTCCCGGTCGCGTTCGTGTCGGTCCCCGTTGTCTTCTTGGGGGCCTCGCTCCGGGCGGCCATCAGTGTGATCCGCTCGGCTCGGCCGCGCCGGGCAGTGTTCGCGCCGCGGCGGCGAAGGCGTCACCTCGTCGTCCGTAACCGGCGAACATGTCGAGTGATGCGGCGGCGGGCGCGAGGAGAACCGCGTCGGGTCGGTCCGCTGCGCCACCGGCGAGATGCGCCGCGGCCGTGACCGCACGCCGCATGACGGACTCTGCGGTGGGGTCGACGCCGCCGCCGGCGCCGACGACCGGGTGGTCGAGCACCGGAAGTGTCGGCGTCAGCAGATCTGCCGGGAGGTCGGGCGTCGTGGTCGCGGGCTGAACTGTCACCCGCCCATCGTCCCCTGTGAATACTGTGACGGTTGGGACTTCTGGGGCGTGTCGCAGAATCGCATCGACGATCACATCGCGATCTCGACCGATGGCCACCACCCCGGCCAGGCGTGCGCGGTTGTCGCGGATCAGGTCGTCGACCTCGGCACCCTTCAGGAGCCCGCCTGCGATCAGCACCACCCGACGATGCCCGCGCACGGCCGCGTCCGCCGCATGCGGATTGGTGGCCTTGGAGTCGTCTATGTAATCGACATCGCCGACACGGACGACCACCTCGCCGCGGTGCGCGGCGGGCCGAAAGCCGCGCAGGGCGTCGCCGGCGACGATCGGGTCGACCCCGATCGACAACGCCAGCGCCGACGCCGCGAGCGCGTCGGCGACCCCCGACGGGCCGGGCGGGTGGATGACGTCCGCGTCGACGATGGGCCGTTCGACGTCGGTGAAGGCCCGATCGACGAGGACCCCGTCGACGACACCGAGGTCGCCGCGCTCCGGACGCCCCAGGGTGAAACCGATTCGTCGTCCGTTCACGGCCAGCCCGGCGGCCACCGGATCGTCGAGGCCGACGACGCAGATGTCGCCGTGCAACGCGATCGCCTTGGCGTCCGCGTACGCCGCGAACGAGCCGTGCCAGTCCAGGTGATCCTCGGCGATGTTGAGCACCACCCCGGCATCGGGCTGCACCGACGGCGCCCAATGCAACTGGAACGACGACAATTCCGCACACAGCACGTCGACCCGCGGGGTCTGGCGCATCGCGTCGAGCACCGGGAGACCGATGTTGCCGCAGGCCGCCGTGGACCGACCGGACCGTTCCACGATCTCGGTCAGCATCGAGGTGGTGGTCGTCTTGCCGTTGGTCCCGGTCACCACCAGCCAGGTGCGCGGCGCACCCAGCACTCCGGCCCGATCGAGTCGCCAGGCGAGTTCCACCTCACCCCACACCGGTAGCCCGGCCTCTGCGGCGTGCACGACGAGCGGGTGTGTGGGAGCGAAGCCCGGCGAGGTGACGACGAGATCGTAGGAGTCGGCCCACGCGTCATCGTCGAGGACGGTGGACATGGCCAGCGCCCGGGCTCCCTGGTCCACCAGTTCGTCGTCGACCGTCTCGTCGCCGAACCGGGTGTCGGCGACCGTCACCCGTGCCCCCACCGACAGCAGATACCGCGCGGCCGACCGGCCGGCCGTCCCTGCACCGGCCACGAGCACACCGGCGTCGGCGAGATCGGTGACATCCACCGCACGCCTCGGTCCGGTCGACGACTCAGCCACTGACGGTGAGGAATTCGCTGTAGAACAGGGACAGACCCAGCGCGCAGGCGATGGCGGTGAGCAGCCAGAACCTGATGATCACGGTGGTCTCCGCCCATCCCCCGAGTTCGAAGTGGTGATGGAAGGGAGCCATCCGGAAGACACGTCGGCCGGTGGTCCGGAAGAAGGCGATCTGGATGACGACCGAGACGATCTCGGCGACGAACAACGCGCCGATGACGACGGCGAGCAGTTCGGTGCGGGTGGTGATGGACAGGCCTGCGAGCATGCCGCCGAGCGCCAGCGATCCGGTGTCGCCCATGAAGATCTTGGCCGGCGCGGCATTCCACCACAGGAAGCCGAGGCACGCTCCGCCACCTGCCACGGCGATGAGTGCCAGATCCAGCGGATCGCGCACCACATAGCAGCCGGGGGTGATGTCGCCGGTGGCCTTGGGCCCGCCGGTGCAGGCGTTGCGGTACTGCCAGAAGGTCACCAACACGTAGGACCCGAGCACCATGGCCATCGAGCCCGCGGCGAGGCCGTCGAGGCCGTCGGTGAAGTTGACCGCGTTCGACCAGGCGGCGACGACGAGCCAGACGAAGATCACGAAGACCGCCGACCACATCGAGATCGCGTCGATGTCCCGGACATAGGACAGGTGTGTGCTCGCCGGCGTGTATCCGGCATCGTTGCGGAACTGCAGCACCAGCACACCGAAGAGGACCGCGGCGGCGAACTGCCCGATGGACTTGGCCGTCTTGTTGAGGCCCAGGTTGCGGTGCTTGCGGATCTTGATGATGTCGTCGAGGAACCCGACGGCCGCGAGTGCGGTCGCCAGGCCGAGCACCAGCAGACCCGAGGCGGTGGGGCCGGTGCCGTCGGTGAATGCACCGACGATATGGGCGCCGAAGTAGCCAGCCCACAATGCGACGAGAATCGCCACGCCGCCCATGGACGGGGTTCCGCGTTTGGTCTGATGGCTCTGCGGCCCCTCGACCCGGATCTCCTGCCCGAAACCCTGCCGGGTGAACAGTCGGATCAGGATCGGGGTGAGCAGGATCGACACCGCGAGTGCGATTCCACCCGCGATCAGGATCTGGGTCACCGTGTCATCCCCGCTCTGCTCTCCGCTTGTTCGATCACGCCGTCTGCTCGATCACGCTCGTCGCCCTCACTCGTCTGTTCTCGTCGCGTCGCCGGGTGCCCAGATCTCGGCCAGCGCGGCCACCACGGCGTCGGCGGCGGCGATCAACACCACGTCTCCCGCCGCCGGGCGCCAGTCGGGGTCGGACCCCAGCAGCGCTCGCGCCTCGTCGGCACTGCCGACCACCCTGGCCTCGTCACCCCAGGACCCTTCCATCACGGCCCCCTGGTGCAGCGCACGCACCACCCGCGAGTCGCCCACACACAAGGTCTTGTCCACCGCCAGGCGGACCGCCTGCCTGCCGATCCGGTCGTGCTCGACCGCCCGCTCGTTCTCCGAGAGCCCGTCGTCGGCGGCCAGCTCACCGATGATCGCCCAGGTCCTGGCCACACCATCGGTCGTCGCGGACCGGGCCACGGCCCCCGCCTCGGCCAGATCGCGCAGGAGCGCGCGCGTGTCGGCGATGCCCGCCGGGACAGGTGCGACGATCAACGTCGGTGCACTGCTCACGGCGTGTCCTCTCCACCTGACCGCACCCGCGGCCAGTTCCTCGATGGCCTCGGCGGCCACCACCCGATCGTCGAACGGATGCTTGACCCCGTCGATCTCCTGACCGGTCTCATGTCCCTTGCCGGCGATCAGGACGGTGTCACCGGGACGGGCCCAGGCGATCGCGGTCCGGATCGCTTCGGCCCGGTCGCCGATCTCGCGGACGTCGGCCTCGGATTCGGCGGCCAGCGCGCCGGCGAGCACCTCGGCACGGATGGTCGCCGGGTCCTCGGTGCGCGGGTTGTCGTCGGTGATCACGGTGAGCTCGGCGCCGCGGGCCGCGATGTCGCCCATCAGCGGCCGTTTACCGGTGTCCCGGTCACCACCGGCGCCGACGACGACGGCGATCCGACCACGCGTCTGTTCACGCAGGGTCGCGAGGACGGCCTCCAGCGCGCCGGGTTTGTGCGCATAGTCGACGAGGACGAGGAACTGCTGGCCACCGTCGACCCGCTCGAGCCGCCCGGGCACCGACACGCCTGCCATCGCGGCGACCGCGGCCGCGGTGCCGACGCCGGCGCCGGAGGACACGGCGATCGCGGTGAGCGCGTTGGCGACGTTGTAGCGCCCCGGCAACGGGACGGCCAGATCGTGCTGCCCGCCGCCGGGAGCGGTGATCGTCGCGTGCTGGACGCCGTTGTCGTCGACGCTCGACGGTCCGGCATGCCATTGGGCGGGAACGTCTCCGGTGGACACCGTCACGGGTGTCGTCTGGCGGTCGGATCGCGCGATCTGCACCATCCGACGACCCCACTCGTCATCGACGCAGATGACCGGGCGGACCGCCCGCGCCGAGGAGCCCGGCACGAACAGGCGTGCCTTGGCCTCGAAGTAGTCACGCATGGTCGGGTGGAAGTCGAGGTGGTCCTGCGAGAGGTTGGTGAACGCCCCGATGGCGAAGTGGGCCCCGTCGACGCGTCCGAGCGCGAGCGCGTGACTGGACACCTCCATGACCACCGTGTCGACGCCCCGTTCGAGCATGGTGGCCAGCATCGCCTGCAGCGTGGGCGCCTCGGGGGTGGTCAAGGTGCTCGGTTGCGCCACACCGTCGATCCGCGTCTGCACCGTGCCGATCAGCCCGACCGAATGGCCGGAGGCGAGCAACGCGGCCTCCACCATGTAGGCGGTCGTCGTCTTGCCGGAGGTCCCGGTGATGCCGATGAGCTTGAGCCGTTGCGACGGGTAGCCGTAGATACGCGCACTCACCGGGCCGAGCACGGCCCGCGGATTCGGATGTATCAGCACGGCCACCGCAACGTCGGCGTCGAGGGTGCGTGCGAGTTCGGCCCGTCCGGCTGGGTCGGTGAGGACCGCGGTCGCGCCTGCTGCGATGGCCTGATCGGCGAATCGGG
Organism: Gordonia sp. CPCC 206044; assembly: GCF_048537895.1. Lineage (NCBI taxonomy): Bacteria > Bacillati > Actinomycetota > Actinomycetes > Mycobacteriales > Gordoniaceae > Gordonia > Gordonia sp. CPCC 206044. The sequence continues at coordinate 17,960 of NZ_JBCLVL010000016.1, read as the reverse complement.
CCCCGTGGGTACTCCGACCGGGCAGGGCGGCGAACAGATCGCCGGGAACCACGTCCTGCGCCCGCAACGTCACACCGGTCACCTCGGTGGTGGCGGCCACGGTGCCGACCAGGTCGACCCGAGCCCCGGTCGCCGTCGACAACACCGACACCGGTGTGGGTGCCACGTCGTCGGGACGTAATGAACCGGTCAGGGCCTTGGCCCGGCCACGGCGGTTCGACGCCATATGTCTCCCGCCTTCCTTGCTGGTCTCCATCGATCGGCGCTGGTCTCGTCGGTCACCCGGTGACCAAGGCGCGCCGGAACGCACTCACGATACCGTCAGTCACACCTCTGCCCGGTCCCCCGGGCGCGTCCGGGTCCGCCTCAGCGCGCCTCGAGGATCAACCGCGGCGTCGGGCGCGCCGAGAGCGGCACGCGGTCGCGCTGCAGCAGCCAGGAGCCGATGGTGGAGAACAGCGGTGCCGCCGACTGCCCGCCGGTCCCGTCGGAGCTGCGTTTCGGGCGGTCGAGCATGATCCCGATCACGTACCGCGGATTGTCGGCCGGTGCGATCCCGGCGAACGTGATGTTGTAGTTCGAGTTCGAGTAGCACCCGCAGCTCGGGTCGACCTGCTGGGCGGTGCCGGTCTTACCCGACGTCTGATAGCCCGCGATCGCGCCCTTGGAACCGGTACCCATCTGATAGCCCTCGGGATCGTCCTGAGTCACCGCACGGAACATGTCCCGCACCGACTTCGCGGTCTGCGGGCTGACCACCCGCACCCCGTCGGGTCGTGCCGCGACGTCCGGTTCGTGACCGTCACGCTGTTCGGAGGACATGATGCGCGGCGGCACCCGCACCCCGTCGTTGGCGATGGCCTGGTACATGCCGGTCATCTGCAGCAGGGTCATCGAAAGCCCCTGTCCGATGGGCAGGTTCGCGAAGGAGCCGCCCGACCACTGGCTCAGTGCAGGTACCTCACCGGCGCTCTCCGCGGGCAGGCCCACACCGGTGCGCTGCCCGAGTCCGAACTTGGCGACCATGTCCGCGAATCGCTTCTCGCCGACCTTGCGGGCCAGCATCAGGGTGCCCACGTTGGACGACTTCCCGAAGATCCCGGTGGTCGTGTAGGGCTCGACACCGTGCGACCACGCGTCGTTCACCGTCACCCCGGACATGTGGATGCTGCCCGGCACCTGATGTACCTCGGTGGGCGAGGTGACCCCGTACTCCAGGGCCGCTGCGGCCGTGATGATCTTGTTCACCGATCCGGGTTCGAACGGGGAGGTGACCGCCGGGTTGCCGAGATCGGCGTGGGGTTGATCTCCCAACGACTCCGAGGCGTTGAACGTGTTGTCGTTGGCCATCGCGAGCACCTCGCCGGTGTGTGCGTCGAGCACCACCGCCGACGCGGCGCGGGCACCGGAGGCGGCCTTCGCCGCCGCGACCTGGCTCTGCACGAACCACTGTGCGTCTGAATCGAGGGTCAGGCGAACCGATCCCCCGTTGATCGCCGGGTGAACATTGCGCGTGCTGCCCGGGATCATCGCACCGTCCGACCCGCGATCGTAAGTCTTGGAACCGTCGGTGCCGGCCAGCGTCGAATCCAGCGAGGCCTCCAGCCCGATGAGACCGTTGCCGTCGTAGTTGACGTCGCCGATGACGTTGGCGGCCAACGACCCTCCGGGATACAGGCGGATCGCCTGCGGATCGGCGCCGACCTCCGGGAACTCCTCGGTGATCTTGCCTGCGACCTCGGGACTCACCGACCGGGCCAGATAGACGAACGTGTCGTCGGTGCGGAGTTTGCCCAGCAGATCCTGCGCGCTGATCGACCCGCCGAGCGCCGACGACACGCCCTTGGCGATCTCCTCGAATCGCGCGTCGACGTCGGGCATTGCCGGGTCCTTGCGATGAGCTTCCTCGATCTCCTTGCGAACCGCCTTGGGCAGGAACGTCAACGAGCGCGCCTCGTCGGTGTAGGCCAGCGGACGGCCGTTGCGGTCGAGGATCGCACCGCGTTGGGCGGTGAGCACCTGGGTGTACTCGCGCTGTTGCGCCGCCTCGGCGGACAGCGACGGCGCCTCGACGGTGTGCACGATGATCATCCGGATCGCCACGGCCAGCACGGCGAGCACCACGATCGCCCCGGCGACGCGGCTACGGCCGAGAAATCCCTGCGGCCCGCGCGGTCCACCCGCACCTGCCGACGACCCGGATCCCCCGCGACCTCCTCGTCCGCCCTGTCCGCGTCCTGGTCCGGTCACGTCGAGGCGCTGGAAGACGGCACGTGTCATGGTTGCCAATTGTCCCGCCTGTCACCGGGATTCCGGTGAATTTGAGCCCGGCGCGTTCGGGTTCGCGGGCAACACGTTGGGCACCGGGGCCGGCCCGGGAGCGGGAGCCGGTGCCGTGGCCGTGGGAGCCGTGGGAGCCGCGGCGCCGGCGGTCGGGGCCGCCGGAGCAGTGGGTGCGGCAGGTGTGGCAGGTGTGGCAGGTGCGGTGGCCGCACCCGGCGCCGAAGATGGTTGCGCCGGTGTCGATTCCGCGGCAGTGCCCGGGAGCCCCTCCGAGTCGTCGACCTTCTTCGGATCGATCTCGTCCACCGGATCCGGTCCGGTGGGCGGGTTGATGGTGCGCAGCGCCTTGCCCTCGGCGGGCTCCGGATCGCCGACCACCCGCGGACGCCCGTTGTCGCCGACCACCATGCGTGCCGGGTTCTTGGCCGGGATCATGCCGAGTTTGGCGGCCTTGTCGGACAATTCGGGCGCCGAGTTACCCGATTCGTAGGTCTGCTTCAGCGAGTCACGCCGGTCGAGCAGCGTCTGGTTCTCCTGACGCGCGATGCCCAGGCGGTACGAATCGGCCGCAGCCTTTGTGGACAGCAGCAGGCTGAGTCCCAAACCGATGACCAACAGCGCGATGACGGGGACCACGAACGGGATCCGGGTGATCCGGTCGCGCAGCGAATCCGATCGGGCCGCGGCAGATGCGCTGCGCGTGGCGCGGACCGTCTCGCGCTGCGCCATCCGGCCGGACACGCGCTCGTCGCGCTCGAGTCGCTTGCGTCGCCGATCGATCGCCCGCTGCGCGGCGCGTGAACGCGTACGTTGGGGCGCCGTCGGAGTCCCGGCGGCAGCTTCGTCGATGTCGATGTCCTGCAACAGGGTCATGAGCGATCCTTCTCGTCGACGCGTTCGATCACCCGCACCCGCACGGGGGCGGAGCGCGGATTGTCGGAGAGTTCCCGGTCGTCCGGACGTTCGGCACCCCGCGTCACCAGACGGAAATCGGGTGCCGCGTCGGGCAGTTCGACCGGCAGGCCGGCGGGTGTGGTGTCGGTCACGCGAGTGGCGAACTCCCGCTTGATGATCCGGTCCTCCAGCGACTGGTAGCTCATCACCGCCACACGCCCGCCGACGCGCAACGCGGCCAACGCTGCCGGAATGGCACGACGCAGCGCGTCGAGTTCGTGATTGACCTCGATCCGCAGCGCCTGGAAAGTCCGCTTCGCCGGATGCCCACCGGTGCGCCGGGTCGCGGCCGGGATGGTGGCGTACAGCAACTCCACCAGTCGTGCGCTGGTGGTGAACGGTTCCCGCGCACGTTCGCGCAACACCGCCGACGCGATCTTGCCCGCGAATCTCTCCTCGCCGTACTCGGACAGGATGCGAGCCAGCTCACCGTGCGAGTAGGTGTTGAGAACATCTGCCGCGGTGAGAGGTTCGTCGGCGTTCATCCGCATGTCCAGCGGAGCGTCGACGGCATACGCGAAACCACGATCGGGTCGGTCGATTTGCATCGACGACACCCCGAGGTCGAAAAGCGCGGCATCGATGGTGATGACGCCGAGATCGTCGAGGACGTCGCCGATCTCGTCGAATCGCGCCTGCCGGAGGATGATCCGATCGCCGAACGATGCGAGGCGTTGCCCTGCGATGTCGAGTGCGGTGCGGTCGCGGTCGATACCGATGACCCGCACCTGCGGAAACGTGTTGAGGAACAGTTCGGAGTGACCTCCGGCCCCGAGCGTCGCATCGACGAGAACCGGTGCGGCCGTGTGTGTCCCGGCTGCCAGAGCCGGACCGAGGAGTTCGGTCATCCGGGCCGCCATCACGGGCACGTGACCGAACTCTCCCGACCGCCTACCGGCGGACGGGGCCGCGTCGGACTCCTCGTGATCTGCGTTCACCGACCTTCTCCTGGGACCGTTCTCGGATGAGGCGGGGTCCCGGCCCGAGCGTGCACCTGGCGTTGGGGAAGTACGCCAGGGTCACACCGGGCCGAGGCCTCGACCCACCCGAACCCCTGTTGATCTCTCCGTCGGGACATCGATCGCTAGAGCAACGAGTCCAGTGCCGCCGAGCCCGCGGTGGAGAAGCCCTCCTCGTGCTCGGACGAGTACTCGCTCCAGGCCGCTGCGTCCCAGATCTCGAGGTGGTCGAAACCGCCGATCACCACGCACTCCTTGGACAGGCCCGCGTAGTTCCGGTGGTCGGCCGACAGGGTGATGCGACCCTGTCCGTCGGGCCGCTGTTCATCGGTGCTCGCGAAGAGCACGCGCTGAAAGGCCCGCGCCTCGGGATCGTTCCGCGATGCCGCCATCGTCCGCTCGGCGATCGCATCGAACTCCTCGGCCCGATACACCGACAGGCTGCGGTCCTGGCCTCGTGTGACCATCACCCCTCCTGCCAACGCGTCACGAAACTTGGCGGGCAACGTGAGCCGCCCTTTGTCGTCCAGCTTGGGCGTGTAGGTACCGACAAATCGCACGGACATGTCGACACCTCCTGCCCTACTGGGTTCGACGTCCGGTCCGTCTCACCCAGTGCTGCCACAGTACCCCACTTTCCACCACTTTCCACCCCCAACACCCCACCGGCGCTCCACACGAACTGAAATCCGCAGGTCACGACAACAAATGACAGGGGGAGATTTCTTCGTCCGGCGCGTCGCACAGGCATCTCAAGTGTTGCCTCTGAGCTCTCAAGTGATCAAAGTGCCTGGTGAGCTGCCGCAAATGGCCGGGGTGGGGCGCTGTGGGGGATCCGGGTGGGGCGTTGTGGGGACGGCGGTGGTGGAAGGTGGGGCAGGCGCCCCCGGCGGCGCGTCGAGGCCGGAATCGGCGGATGCGCGCACGAAAAAGGCCGCACACCATATCGGTGTGCGGCCTTGGTCAAGCCTGCGATCCGGGCGCGTGGCCCGGCCCGTTCACTCCTGCTCGAAGCGACGGTTGAAACGTTCCTCCATGCGCTCGGAGAACCTGCGCTTGGGGGCACCTGCGCGGGACTCCTTGCCACCACGACCGTGTCCACGGTCGGACGGTCCGGATGACGACCCGGTGCCACCGCCCCACAGGGCGAGAAGACCCGCCCCGAACATGACCAGGAAACCGATCAGACTGATGATCGGGAACCCGCCCACACGGACGTCGACGATGAGTCCACCGACGAGGAGGACCAGACCCACGACGAAGATCGCGATCGCCTGCAGACGACGCCGGCCACTCGACCTCCCGAGGCGGCGACGCTTCACACTCGACGCGAACTTCGGGTCTTCGGCATACAGAGCGTTCTCGATCTGTTCGAGCATGCGCTGCTCGTGCTCCGAAAGAGGCACCGACCCTCCTAACTCACAACTCCACCGACCCGACCCCACACGACCCCTGCTGATCGTTGCGCACTGTCGACGCCGTTGCGCCGCTGTTGACGGCTCAAATCTCATGATACGAGGTGATTCATCCGGCGACCACCATTACCCGAGGTTGCGTCCAGAATGGCCTTTCATGCGGTCCGGTCGGGTCGCACGTTCTGGTGTGCGAGGCGCCCTTGCTCGTACGCGATCAGGACGTCTTCGACGGCATCGAGGAGTTCGATGACGCGGCGCCGCATCTGCGCCACGGTCCGCCCGTCCATCGTTCGTACGAGTCCGGACTCGATGTCGAGGCGAATGCGCGACCGTGCCGCGAAATACTCCGCATGCGGGGCCAGCTCGGGGACCACCACGGGCAGGCGATTCCAGGCGCTCCGCGAATGCCTCCGACGAACGGGCCGATTGGAGGGCTCGTGGATCTCCAACGCGGCGCCCGCACCGCGCAATGCGGTCAGGTAGTACTGACGGAACCGCTCGGCGGGATCATCGACACCGTCGGCGTTGTCGAACAGGATGTGTGCGCGGTCGAGCAGGTCACGACTACGGCGCACCACCACCGGATCGACCTCCGGAGCAGTCCGCGACGTCGAGTGCGTCCTGACCATCTCCCACCTCCCCGATCTACCTGGCCTTGTATCTGACAGCCGATTAGTACAACACCGGCCCGACAGCAAACGCTTCCCTCGTCTACCGTCGGGCCGGCGTCGATGTCGTCGGGGTGGGGACGAACAGCTTGCGGAGGCCGATTCATCGAACACCCGTTCGACATATTCAATATAGCTAGCGCGTCGGACACCTTCAAGACGAAATCCGACGCGGAGCCGAACGGGTGACATCAACCGGGCAGAACCGAACCGGGCCGAACAGAACCGGACAGGCCGGACCGGGCGCAGGCCCATCCGCGACGACGAGAGGACAGCGTTCGTTGACGATCCGCCTCGTCGAGCTGACCGGACAGGATGCCCGGGTGTGGCTCGAACCCGCACTCGACGTCTACGTGACCGCGATGAACTACCCGCGCGGCACCGAGGTGCACCGCGCCGCATTGTGGCGCGAGCACATCGGCAGGCCCGGATGGCGGGCCGTCGGCGCCATCGCGGCGGTCTCTGCGACACAGGCGCGGGCCCCGCACGTCGCGAGTCGACGCCTGTCGCGGCCGGTCGCGATCGGCGACGACGAACTGCTCGTCGGCATCGCCTACGGCTACCGCGGCGACCGCGACCAGTGGTGGAACCAGCAGCTGCGAACCGGACTGCGTCAGGCCGGTACCCCCCGCCGCGTCGTCGACGAGATCACCAGCGACTACTTCGAGCTCACCGAACTGCACGTGCACCCGTCGGTGCAGGGACGAGGCATCGGGCAATGGCTGCTCGGGAGACTGCTCGCCGAGCGTCCCGAGAGCAAGGTGCTGCTGTCCACTCCGGAGATCCCCGCCGAGGACAACCGGGCCTGGGCGCTCTACCGACGGCTGGGATTCTCCGACGTGTTGCGCCACTTCACGTTCACCGGCGATCCACGCCCGTTCGCCTTCCTCGGCCGTCCGCTGCCGCTCCCCGATCGCCCCGGGCCGGCGTAGATGCTCGACGCCGTCGTCGTCGGAGCCGGTCACAACGGACTGGTCGCAGCCGCGTACCTGGCCCGCGCCGGGCGATCGGTCCGAGTCCTCGAGCGTGACGCGATACCAGGTGGCGCCGTCTCGACCGTCGAACGCTTTCCCGGTTACCGGGTGGACCGAGGGTCGTCGGCACATCTGATGATCCGCCACTCCCCGATCCCCGATGAACTCGCACTCGCCGACCACGGACTGCGCTACCTCGACTGCGACCCGTGGGCGTTCAGCCCGGCCACCGACGACACCGCACCCATTGTCTTCCGCACCGACCTCGATGCCACCTGTGCGTCGATCGAACGGGCCGTCGGCAGTGCGGACGCCGAGGCCTATCGGCGATTCGTCGGCGTGTGGCGACCGCGGGCGCAGGCGGTGATGCGTGCCTTCTACGCACCCGCCACACCCGGGCGCTTCGCCACCGCGTTCACCGGGCTCACACACACCGCCGAGACCGCCCGGACCGGCCCGATCGGCAGGCGCACGGGCTCGATGTTGTCGCTCACCCAGGACCTGATGTCCTCGGGCGACGCCCTGCTCGACCGCTGGTTCGAGGCCGAACCGCTCAAGGCAGCGCTGGCCTGGTTCGGAGCACAGTCCGGACCTGCCATGGATGCGCCCGGGACCGCGCCCATGGTCGGCTTCGCCGCCCTCCAGCACGACATCCCGCCCGGTCGCGCGGTCGGCGGCAGCGGCGCCCTCACCGCGGCGTTGCTGAGTCGGATCGCGAGCGACGGCGGCGAGGTGCTGGTTGATCGCCCGGCCACCGCGATCACCCGCTGCGGCGACCACTGGCGCGTGCGCAGCGGCGACGAAGGGCACTGCGCCACCACCGTCATCGCGGCATGCCATGTCGTCACGACCCTGGGGCTGCTCGAGGCCGGTGGGCACGACCGGACCACGCTCGACCGCTGGCGTTCACACATCGTGATCGGCGATGGCATCGGCATGGCCGTACGTCTGGGCACCGACGCCCTGCCCGCCTACCGTGACCTGCCGTCGGATCTGCCCGCCCACGGCGTGCATTCGGCGCTGGGGCTGCTCGTGACCGACCGCGCGCAGCTGCGCCGGGCCCGTGCGGCGGCCGCGGTCGGCGAGCTGCCGGACCGGCCGGCGTGTGTCGCCATGAGCTATTCGGCGATCGACCCTACCCTGGCGCCGACCGACCGCCACCTGGTCAACGTGTGGGCGCAGTGGCATCCGTACCGTCTCTCCGGTGGCCGGACCTGGGCGCACGCCGGAGCGGATGCGGCAGCGGCGATCCGCGCCGAACTCGACCGGCACGCCCCCGGCTTCAGCGATCACATCGAGCACAGCCACGTGCAGACGCCCGACGACCTGGCCACCGAACTCGGCCTGCTGGGCGGAAACATCATGCACGTGGAGATGAGCATCGATCAGATGTTCTTCTGGCGGCCACACCCCGATCTGTCCGGACATCGGGTCCCCGGTGCCGACGGGCTCCTGCTGGCCGGCGCGTCCACCCATCCGGGCGGCGGTGTGACGGGTGCGAGCGGACGCATCGCCGCGCACCTCGCGCTCCGCGGCTGAACGGCGACCCGTCCGTCGCGATCCTGGTGCGTCGGCCCCGGTCACCGTGCGGTGTCTGGCACGATGTCCAACGTGCGTCCGTCATCCCGCTCGACCCGATTCCCGCGCTCGGCCCGTGCGCCTCGTTCACGGCACCGGTGGTCCGCGATGTTGATGCTGGTCTCCATCGTGGGCGCCGTTCCGCTGCTCTCGGGATGCCTGGAGCGCTCGACGACCGTCGGTGACCGCTATTCCGGATCGGTCATCGTGGCGACCTCGCCGGACAACCCGAGCGGCGTGCCCAAACCCGACGTCCCCGAGTCGATGGCCTCGCGGATCAGTCTGAGCGAGTACCACTACGACCCGGCCGCCGAGTCCGCCTCCCCGAGCGCGAGTGCCACACCCGGACAACCGGATCGCAGCGGCGCCGCGTCGAGCACCCCGGGCAACGGGGCACCGAGCACCGCAACAAGCGGTGGTGCGGCAGCGGCCCGGGTGGGTACGCGCGCGGTGTTCTCGGATCTGACCGCTGGGCAGTTCAATCAGCTCGGCACCATCGTGGCCGAGTCCTTCGGCGAGTCCGCGATGAGCATGGACCTCGCGTCGGCCCGCAGCGGCGGCGTCGTGCGCTTCCGCGGCTCGGCCGACCTGAGCGGCCTCACCGAACGCGACTACGTCCAGTTCACCGTCACCTTCGACGGCCCGGTCACCGCAACCTCGGGCGAACAGATCGGCGAGAACACCGTCCGGTGGACGCCCGAACCACGCAAGCCCGCCGACTTCACCGCCGACGCGACCTACCCGGATCCCGCCACCGCCGCGGTGAGCAGTTGGTCGTGGTTCCTCGCGCTCGTGTGCGTCGTCACCGTGCTGGCCGTGGGTCTACTGGCCTGGGCGGCGCGTGATCGCGGTCCCCGGCCGGGTCGCCCACGGCCCAGCCGGGACACCACCGCCGGTCGCGACGACGCCCCGACATCGGGCAATCCGACGACCGGGGCAGGCACGCCCCACTGAGTGCCGCGGCGACGGACTCAGGAAGACGCCGTCGCCGGCACCACCGATCCCACGTCCAGGCCGAGGCGTTCGAGCACCTCGGTGGTCGCCTTGGCGAAGTTGAGACTGCAGAAGTGCAGACACGGCACGCCCTCGGCGATCAGCCGTTCGGCCGACTCGGTGGCGAAGTCGATACCCACCGCGCGGACGGCGGCACGATCCTCTTCCGGGCCGTCACCGGCCGCGGCCGCGAACCGGGCCTGCACGTCGTCGGGGATCACCGACCCGGACAGTTCGGCCTGCCGTCGCACCGAGGCGAGCGACGTGACCGGCATGATGCCCGGGATGAGCGGCTTGGCGCCCTGCTCGGGATCGGCGGCGACCAGGCGATCACGCAACCGCAGGAAATGCTCGACGTCGAAGAACATCTGGGTGATTGAGTACTCCGCACCGGCGCGCAACTTGTTGACCAGTGCGCGGGTGTCGTGGTCCAGGTCGGGTGCACGATGGTGCCCCTCCGGGAACGACGCGACCCCGGTGTGGAAGTCGCCGAGCTCACCGATCAGCCGGACCAGTTCCTCCGCGTACTCGACGCCGTCGGGATGCTTGACCCACTCGCCGAGCGGATTTCCGGGCGGATCACCGCGCAGCGCGAGGAGGTTGGTGATCCCCTGGTCGGCGTAGGCACCGACGAGCGCACGCAGTTCGTCGATGCTGTGGTTGACGGCGGTCAGGTGCGCCACTGGCAACAGCGTCGTCTGCGCGGCCAGTTCACCGGTGATGCGGACGGTGCGGTCACGGGTGGTACCGCCCGCACCGTAGGTCATCGAGACGAAGGCGGGTCCCAGACGCTCGAAGGTCCGGACCGCTCGCCAGAGTCTGGCCTCGGCCTCGGCGTCCTTGGGCGGGAAGAACTCGACCGAGAACGGCACCGGGCCGCGATGCGGCGCGGACAGTCGGTCGACGATCGACGGAGCCGGGGTTGGAGATGAGGTCACCTTGACAGTGTACGGATCACACCCACCGCAGCCGTCGGCGCCGTCGCGGCCCTCGTTAGCCTGGCAGGATGACCTCCGCGCTGCCCATCCCCGCCACCCTGGACGCGGTTCCCGCCGCCGTCGAGTCCGCTCTCGCAGCGTTCTTCGACGACGCCGTCCCCGCGGCCGCCCGCATCGACGCGCGGGTGGGGGCCGCCGCCGAGGTGCTGCGTGAGTTCGTGCTGCAGGGCGGCAAGCGCGTGCGTCCGTCGTTCGCCTACGCGGGATGGCTGGCCGGGTCGTCGTCGGCCGATCGGACGGTGGCCACCGACGACACCGACGCGCCCGATGCGGCAGACGCGTTGCGGGTGGCCGCGTCGCTGGAGCTGGTGCAGGCGTGCGCCCTCGTCCACGACGACATCATCGATCGTTCCGACACCCGGCGTGGACGGGCCACGGTGCACCGGATCTTCGAGCACCGCCACCGCGACGACGGTTGGGCAGGCGACCCCGGGCATCACGGGACGGCGGCGGCGATCCTGGTCGGCGACCTCGCGTTGGCCTGGGCAGACGACATGGTGCACGGTCATCGGCCGGGATCCGACTCCGCACACACGCCACCGCCACGCCCGTTGCCGGCACCGGTGGGCGGTGTGTGGGCGTCGATGCGCACCGAGGTCCTCGGCGGCCAGTACCTCGACATCGTCAACGAGGCATCCGGCGACGAGTCGATCGAATCCGCCTACCGCGTCATGCAATTCAAGACGGCCGCCTACACGGTGGCTCGTCCCCTGGAGCTGGGTGCCACGCTGGCGGGTGCACCCGCGGGGCTCGTGGACGACCTGCGCTCGGTCGGCCACGACCTGGGTATCGCATTCCAACTCCGCGACGATCTGCTCGGCGTCTTCGGCGATCCCGAACGCACCGGCAAGCCGTCCGGTGACGACCTCGTCGCGGGCAAACGGACCGCGCTGGTGGCCGAAGGTCTGGCCCGCGCCGCCGAGCACGACGACGCTTCGGCACAGCGACTCCGCGAGAGCATCGGACGTCCCCTGAGCGACGACGAATTGCGCACGGCCCGAGAGATCCTGACCCAGGTCGGCGCCGTCGGGGAAATCGAACAGCAGATCTCCGCACTCCTCGATTCGGCACTGACGACCCTGCGCCGCGCGGATCTCACCGAACCGGTGCGCGACGAACTGACCGCCTTCGCCCGGCGCATCGCGCACCGCACGACGTGAACACCACCAGGACGTCGCGTCCCGCACGGGTGGTGGTCATCGGCGCGGGACTGTCCGGACTGTCGGCGGCGGCGACACTGACCGGCGCCGGACACGACGTGACCGTGATCGACGCCGCAGGCGCTCCCGGCGGTCTGGTCCGCACCGAGACGCTGACCGACCCGGACACCGGTGAGGCATACCGGTTCGACACCGGCGCAACGGTTCTCACCATGCCCGAACTGATCGACGACGCACTGACCGCACTCGGCGTGCCGCCCGTCGAGACCCGGCAGCGACTGCGGCTCGTCGATGTCGATCCGTCGTACGTCGCACGTTTCGCCGACGGCACCGACCTCACGGTGGCGCGCGGAACCGAACAGCTCGTGTCCGCTGTGACCGCCGGCTTCGGCGCCGAGGCCGGACGCGGTGTCCGCGATCTCACCGACTGGCTCGCCCGGCTCCACGCCGCCGAGTTCGACCGGTTCATCGACCACAACTTCGCCCGGCCCACCGATCTGCTCAATCGCCGCACCCTGCGCGCGACCGCGGAGCTGATCGCGATGGGCGCAACCCGACGGCTCACGCCCGCGGTGGCCCGCCATGTGAAAGACGAGCGCCTACAACGGGTTTTCACCTTCCAGTCGCTCTACGCCGGTGTACCACCGCACCGCGCGGCGGCGATCTACGGCGTCATCGCCCACATGGACATCGGTCTTGGCGTCTCGTATCCGCTCGGCGGGATGGGCCGGATCGGCACGGTGATGATCGATGCACTGGGCGCGGCGGGCGCCACCGTCGCACTGTCCACGCGGGCGGCCGCGATCCACCGGGACGGTCACACCGTCACCGGGGTCACACTCGCCGACGGTGAGGTGCTGCCCGCCGACGCGGTGATCGCCGCCACGCCGATCGCCACCGTCTCCGGTCTGCTGGGCTCTCGCCGAGGCGGTCGACGGGTCCGACATTCACCGAGTGCCTTCGTCATCCACGGGGTCATCGACCGTGCGGTGTCGCAGACCTGGCCCGGCCACCACCACACCGTCGACTTCGGCGCGGCCTGGGCGGAGACCTTCGACGATCTCACCCGCTTCCCCGGCCGGCCAATGCGCGATCCGTCGTTCCTGATCACCCGGCCCGAGTTCACCGACCCGACACCGGGTTCGCGCGAGGTGATCTCGATCCTGGCACCGTGTCCCAATCTTGCTGTGGCAGATCTGCCCTGGACAGCCCTGACCGACGGGTACATGGCCGAATGCCTGCACACCCTCGCGGGTCGCGGCTATCACGGCATCGACGGGTTGCGGGTACTGCGGGTGGATCATCCGGGCACCTGGGCGGCAGGGGGTCTGCCCGACGGCACCCCGTTCGGCGCGGCCCACACCATCGGTCAGACCGGACCGTTACGGACGCCCAACCGTTGGCCGGGACTGTCGAACCTCTTCGTCGCGGGCTCGGCGACGATCCCCGGTGTCGGCATCCCGCCGGTGCTGGTGTCGGGACGACTCGCCGCGGCACGTGTCGCCGAGGCCCTGGCGTCGGGTCGTGTCCACCGTAGGATCGGGCGATGAGCACGACCCGGCCCGGGATGGCCGAGATCGTCCTCGGCACCATCGGCGCCGCGCTGGTGTGCGTCGGGAGCTTCGGTGTCGGCGACATCGCCCGCAACAACACCGTCGCCCAGGATCTCGGGTTGTCGGCGATCACCTATGGGCACGGAAAAACGTTGTTCGGCACCGTGTTCTGGCTGGGTGTCGCGATCATGGTGATCGCGTGGGTGCGCCTCGGACGGGTCATCGGGGTCGGTGCACCGCGAACGCACGACCCTGACGCGGAACCGTCGGTGCGCCTCCTGCGCTACGGCATCCTCGCCTGGGCGGCGCCGTTGGCACTCGCCGTTCCGGTGTACAGCCGCGATGTGTACGCCTATCTCGGGCAGGGCGCGGTGTTCGCGGCCGGGTTCGACCCCTACGCCGACGGCCCGGCCCATCACCCCGGTCCGCTGGTGGACAGCATGGCGCAGGTGTGGGCGTCGACAACGGCCCCGTACGGCCCTCTGTTTGTCGGTCTGACACGCGCGGTGGTCGCCGTCACCGGCGAGAACCCCATCGCGGGGGTGTATGCGGTCCGGCTGGTGCTGCTGCCGGGATTGTTGTTGGCGCTCTGGGCCATTCCCCGGCTGGCCAAGCATTTTTCGGCGTCCGGACAGGCCGGGCTGTGGCTCGCGGTGGCCAACCCGATGGTGCTCATCCATCTGGTCGCGGGCAGCCACGTCGAACTGCTGATGATGGGCGTGCTGGTCAGTGGGGTCACGCTGGTCGTCAGCGGTCGCCACACCGCCGGGCTGCTGACACTCGGCCTGGCCGTCTCGATCAAGGTCACCGCGGGCATCGCGATCCCGTTCGTGGTGTGGATCTGGTTGTCGCACATCCGCGATCGACGCCCAGTTCGCCCTCGTGACGTCGTGGGTGTGTTCGCCGCCGTCGTCGGGATCACCGTCGCCGTCTTCGCCGTCTGCACCGCGGCACTGGGATTGGGCCTGGGCTGGCTGACCGGGCTCGGCTGGGCCGACCGCATCATCAACTGGTTCACCCTCCCGACGCTGGCCGGGCATCTGGTGACGCTGGTGGCCGCACCGTTCACCGCGCTCAATCTGCAGCCGGTACTGACCGTGACACGTGCGGTCGGCTCGGTGGTGCTCGCGATCGTGCTGGTCGCCCTGTGGTGGACGCATCGCCGCGACGAACGACGAGCGATGGCAGGCATGGTGTGGGCGATGCTCGCGGTTCTCGTGCTCGAGCCCTCCACGCTGCCGTGGTACTACACGTGGGTGCTGTGCCTCGCGGGAGCGTTCACGCTCGGCCCGCGCGTGTGTGCCGCGGTGGTGGGGGTCTCCACGTTCATGTTGATCGTCTTCCAGCCCGACGACTCGATCTTGTTCTACAAGCTGCCCGAGACCCTGCTGGCGGCCGCTCTGTCGGCGCTCGCCGCCGTGTCGCTGCTGTATCGGGATCCGCTGCGATCTCGCCGCGTCGTCGACTGGTTCCGGGGTGTGCCGGATGGCTGAGGATCGAGTGGCACGCGGCTACCGCGTGGCCCGAGATCTGACCGCCACCCACGGCCGGACGTACTTCGCGGCGACCTGCCTGCTGCCCCGCCCCCGACGGCGGGCGGTGTTCGCCCTGTACGGCTTCGCCCGCCTCGTCGACGATCTCGTCGATCTGCCCGACGACGATGACGCAGGCGGCGCGGCACGACAGATCGATCGGATCGAGGCCGCACTGTGGCAGGAACTCGACGACGATGTCGTCCCGCGCCTCCCACGCCCGGATACCGGGGACGACCTCACCGCGGTGCTGGCCGCGCTGCACGACACGGTCGATCGATTCGACATCCCCACCGAGACGTTCGGGGCGTTCCTCCGCTCGATGCGGATGGATGTCCCCGGTGGCCCGCTGTTTCGCAACCGGTACCGCAATTGGGCCGAACTCTCCGAGTACACCCATGGTTCGGCCGCGGTGATCGGGGTGCAATTGTTGCCGCTCCTCGGCGTGCCCGACGGCCGCGACGACCTCGCGGCGGGAGCACAGCTACTGGGCGAGGCATTCCAGCTCACCAACTTCTTGCGCGATGTGGCCGAGGATCTCGACCGTGACCGGATCTACCTCCCCACCGACGAACTCGCCGCATTCGGCGTCGACGAGGACCATCTGGTCCGCTGCCGTCGTGACCGTCGCGCGAGCGATCGGCTGCGCCGCGCGCTGGCCCACATGATCGCGGTCAACCGGGATCAGTACCGCCGCGCATGGCCGTCGATCATGATGCTGCCCAACCGGTCTCGTCCCGCGATCCTCTCGGCGGCGGCGATGTACGCGGGCATCCTCACCGAGATCGAGGACGACGGCTATCAGGTGATGGACCACCGCGCGGTGGTCGGGCCCCGACGACGGGTCGTCCTGGCGGCGCAGGCCGTGTGTGTCAGAAGGCCTGGGCCTGCGCTCGACGGATGACCTCCCGCGCCGAATGGGTGTGCAATGCCGCGGCCGGATACATCCCGAGGTCGTCCTGCATGGTGAACAACCACGTGAGCGCCTCGTCACGGGTGTAACCACCGTCGAGCAGGACGGCGACGAGCCCGATGAGGTGTTTGGCGATCCCCAGATCGTCGAAGAAAAGGGCCGGGATGGCCGGTTGTCCGTCACGGGACACCGCCAACAACTGGTTGTCGCGGATCAGGGTGCGGACACGGCTCGACGACACCCCCAGGCGATCGGCGGCCTCGTCGGTGGTCAAGGTCTCGAGGTCGGCTGGCAGAGCGACATGCGACAGCGGTAAGGAACCCACGTCGCCGAGAATACCGGCTCGGGCGGGCGACGCACTCCGGTTGTCCCCAGGACGGCGCGGCGACGACCAGCACCCGAGTCGATCCCCCGACCTCGCGGTCGCTGCCGGTAGATTCGGCGTCGTGAGACCGCCCGCCGACACCCTGCTGGGTTCCACCCTGGAGGACCGCTATCGGATCGATGCACCGATCGCGCGCGGCGGCATGTCCGCGGTCTATCTCGGCCTGGACCTGCGACTCGGGCGGGCGGTGGCCATCAAGGTCATGGACGCCCGTTACAGCGGTGATCCGCTGTTTCTGCGCCGCTTCGAGTTCGAGGCACGTGCCGTCGCCGGGCTCAAGCACCCCGGACTCGTCGCGGTATACGACCAGGGCATCGACGACGGCGTGGCGTTCTTGGTGATGGAACTCGTCCAGGGTGGCAGTCTGCGCGAGTTGCTGCGGGAGCGCGGTCCGATGCCACCGCATGCGGTCACCGCGGTCGCCGACCCGGTGCTCGGTGGGCTCGGGACCGCACACGCGGCGGGGCTCGTGCATCGGGACGTGAAGCCCGAGAACGTGCTCATCTCCGACGACGGCGAAGTGAAGGTCGCCGATTTCGGGCTCGTCCGCGCCGTCGCCGAGGCCGGGGTGACGTCGGCCAGTGTGATCCTCGGTACGGCGGCCTACCTGTCTCCCGAACAGGTCGACGCCGGCGACGCCGACGCGCGCAGCGACGTCTACTCGATGGGCGTGATGATGTTCGAACTCCTCACCGGCCGAACACCTTTCCACGGCGACACACCGTTGGCGCTGGCGTATCAGCGCCTCAGTTACGATGTGCCGGCACCCGGCGACGTGGTCGACGGCGTACCCGAGGAGTTCGACGAGATCGTCCTGCGCGCGACCGAGCGCAACCCGGCCGACCGTTATCGCGACGGATTCGACATGCGCGGGGCCTTGCTGGCCGCCGCCGACGATCTCGACCTACCACCGTTCACCGTTCCGGCACCGCGCCGGTCGGCCGAACGGGACACGATGGCCCGACTGCGCGGCGGTCCGGTCCCGCGACCCGACGGACCGCCCACCCACCACCAGACCCGCGTGCAGTCCCGGCCCGGTCCGGCCACCCCGACACCGGTCGACGTGGGCGCACCGGCTCTCCCCCCGCGCAACACCGCCGTCGCCGCCGACGACCCGATCGGGCCGCAGCAGTCCGCCGGACGTGCGCTTGCCTGGATTCTCCTGGTCTTGCTGATCGCGGCCACGCTCGCAGGCGTCGGCTGGTGGGTCGGAGCGACCTACCTTAGTTGAGTGGTCCGAGCGTCCGGTGACCTTCTGCCGCGCCTCTGCGGAACGTGGCCGCGAGGTGAACATATCAACAGACACACGGCTCACCCCACCGCCGGTCGAGTAGGAGCCGAGGCGCCCCACTTGCCGGTCGAGTAGGAGCCGAGGCGCCAGCCGAGGAACCGTATCGAGACCTGCGTTCCGGCAACAGATCTCGATACGCGGCCACGCTAGCGCTCGGACGCTACTCGATCAGCGCATACGGGGCTGACTCCACCGCCGGTCGAGTAGGCGCCGAGGCGCCCCACT
The DNA here is from genome assembly GCF_048537895.1 of Gordonia sp. CPCC 206044. NCBI lineage: Bacteria > Bacillati > Actinomycetota > Actinomycetes > Mycobacteriales > Gordoniaceae > Gordonia > Gordonia sp. CPCC 206044. The sequence continues at coordinate 79 of NZ_JBCLVL010000016.1, read as the reverse complement.
TGCCGGTCGAGTAGGAGCCGAGGCGCCAGCCGAGGCACCGTATCGAGACCAACGCTCCGGCACCAGATCTCGATACGCG
>NZ_JBCLVL010000015.1:0-139608 GCF_048537895.1 Gordonia sp. CPCC 206044 | reverse complement strand
CTGATGATCGACCAGGTTACGCACGTCCATCAATACCTTCGTGGTCTCGAAGACCTGGCGACCGGACGCATCGGCGTCGATCGTCACCTCACGCAACAGGGGAATCAGAGTGTCCAACGGCATGACTCGATTGTAGTCGAACATACGTGCCCATGGAAGAGTTCATGCACAGGCATTGGACTGTGCCGCAATATCTTTCACCCGCACAGTCGTCATCTGATTGCCATTGTAGAGGCATCCCCCGACAGGTTCCGCGCGGTGAGTCCTGTTGGTGCACAGGGGTAGGCCTTGTCTGCTGATCGAGTAGCGTCCGACCGCAGCGACGTGGGCCTGCTGTCTGCTGATCGAGTAGCGTCCGAGCGTAGCGAGGCCGCGTATCGAGATCTGGTGCGAGAGCGTTGGTCTCGATTCGGTGCCTCGGCTGGCGCCTCGGCGCCTACTCGACCGGCAGTGGGGGGCGCCCAAAACACAACCAGAACGCTAAAACACCTCTCCCCCAACATGATCAAGACACCCTCTGGTCTCGATACGGTGCCTCGGCTGGCGCCTCGGCGCCTACTCGACCGGCAGTGAGGCGCGCACATAACGCAACCAAGAATCGAACCACTTCTCCCCCAGCATGACCGAGGGGTGCGCAACCAACCCGGCGATCGAGTAGCGACCGAGCGCAGCGAGGCCGCGTATCGAGATCAGCCAGAACCCGCGGTCAGTCCTGCACCACGCCGAGCGCGCTGCGGCAGTACCGCCAGAGGCGATCTTCGACATCGTCGACACGGCCTGGTGCGTACGCGTAGTAGTGGAAGACCGAACGGACGAGTTCGGTGGTGAACCAGGCATCGTCGGCCGGCCGTGCGGTCGTCAACGCCCCCGCGTCGACCGCGGCTTGGATCTCGGAGGTCATCAGATCCACGAGCGGTTGTTCGGCCTTGGCGAGCTCTTCGGGGAAGATCCGGTGCAGACGCCAGTGGGTCGACACCATGAACTGTGCTTGCGCTCCACGCTGCGGCCCCTGATTGAGTCCCTGCAGGGGCGCGACGATGAAGAAGCGCACACGCTCGAGTGGGTCGGTGATGTCGGCTGCCGCTGCCGTCCACCGCTCGCAGGACGATTTCATCGCGTCCGCGATGACCGCGAGAATCAACTCGTCCTTGCTCGCGAAATATCGGTAAAAGGTCTGTAAAGCGATTCCCGCTTCCTTCGCGAGATCCTGGGTCGTGAACGCATCGCCTTTGACCGCGATCAGACGATGAGCGGCGTCGACCAGCACCTGGACCTGATTGACGACACGACTCCGCGATCGCTGCACGGAGGCGGAGCGCTCCACCGCACGGTCTTCAGCCCAGGACATGCTGCGATCCTATGACACGTTGTCCGACGGCCACGCGAGAGATCGCCGGGATCGATACGCGAGCGATGACTCCGCGACCGTTCACACCGGCGACAACACCACCAGTGGTATCTCCCGATCGGTGCGGGACTGATAGACGTCGTAATTGGGCCAGATGTCGGTCATGATCCGCCAGAGCTCGGGTTTCTCCGCGGCACCGGCCGTGCGCGCCTCGACGACAACGGTCTCGTCACGAACCTGGACGCGTGCCCGCGGATCGGCCTGGAGGTTGACGTACCAGAGCGGATGTCGGGGCGCTCCCCCTTTCGACGCCACGACGAGCAGGTCGTCTCCGTGTCGTCCGAAGATCAGTGCAGACGTGTGCTCCGCACCGGTCCTACGGCCGGTCACGGTGAGCAACAGGGTCGGCACCCCGTTCCATTCGTAGCCCTCGGCCCCGTCGGTCTCCTGGTATACGCGGACATGTTCAGGTCCGCGCAGCGCCAGGTCGGGAGCTCGGTAATCCTTCTCGGACATCATGTCACCTCGTCGGTCGGATCGAACAGCACCGGGATCGCGGTCGCCCCACGCTCGTACATACCCACGAATGTGGGCGGTTCGGCATCCGGGTCGAGACGCAGGTTCGGCAGTCTGTCGAGAAGGGCATTGATCCCCACGGTCATCTCAGCGCGCGCGACGTGCATGCCGAGGCAGATGTGCGCGCCCTGCCCGAATGCCAACGCCGACTTCGTGCGCCGGTGAATGTCGTAGTCGTCGGGATCCGGCCAGCGCGCCGGGTCTCGGTTCGCCGCCGCCACGCACAGGTGCATCACCGCCCCCTTCGGGACGGACACCCCGTAGAAGTCGTCGATGTCCTCGGTGACGAACCGCGAGAACATCGGATCGGTGGGCATCCAACGCAGCGTTTCCTCGATGGCCGGCCGCAACAACGCTCGGTCGGCGCGCACGGCGTCGAGAATCTCCGGACGTTGGAGCAACGCGGTGATCGTGGTCCCCATCTGTTTCCATGTGGTCCCCGACCCGGCGGACAGGAGCAGAAGGGAGAACGAATAGATCTCGTTGTCCGACAGTCGATGTGACACACCGTCGTCATCGGCGAGTTCTGCCTGTACCAGCACGCTGAGCAGGTCGTCCTGCGGTTCGCGTCGCCGCGCGGCGACGATCGGCGCGAGGATGTCCACGATACGCTGCGGGTCACGGTTCAGCGATGCACGGATGTCGAGTGCCTGCTCGATGGCGACACCGAAACTCCCGGTGATGGTGAGGATCGGGATCGCGGCACAGAAGTCGACGTTGAGTTCGGCCTTCCCGTTCGCCGCGAATCCGTCGAGGAGCAGATGGACGGTCTCCTCGATCCAGTTGGTGATCCACCATCCCGCGTTGGACGGCAGGAACGACGGCTGCACCAGTCCCCGGTACCGACGATGTTGCGCGCCACCCATGGCGATCATGCTGTTGGCGTTACCCAGCGCACCCGAGACAGGGTCCACGGATTCCGGTGACGATGCGAACACCTCAGGATTGCGGAAGGCAGCGCTGCACGATTCGAAACCGAAGGCGGAGAAGTGCGGCCGGTCTTCGAAGGGCAGCCCTTGGAAGTACAGCTTCTCCGACATCCCGGTGAGCTCGTGCACCGTCCCCGCCAGCACTGGCCCGTCCTCGCGCAGGCGATGCCAGATCGGGTACGGATCGCCGGCGTAGAGGCCTCCGGTCAACGCGTTGTACGACCCTCGCAGGTCGAACATCTCGCGGAGTCGGTCGCGGTCGAGTGTCGTCACGGTCATCGAGCCACGAACCCTCCGTCGATCGGCAGTGCCACCCCGGTCACGTTGCGTGCGTTGTCCGATGCCAAGAACAGTGCCGCCTCGGCGCAGTCCTCAGCCGTGATGTAGTTGCCGAGAGGTTGTGCGGCGGCGAACTTCTCCGGGTCGGCAGTCATCGACGACTCCACCCCGCCGGCCGCCATGAAGCCGGTGAGCGGCATCGCCGCGGGACAGATCGCGTTGGCCCGAATCCCCTGCGGTGCACCCTCGATGGCCGTTGCCCTGGTCAACGACAAGACGGCCGCCTTGGTCGCGCCGTACACCGAGCCGCCCCAGGAGACGAGGCCTGCGACGGATGCCGTGTTCACGATCGTGCCGCCGTCACCCTGCTTCTCGAACTGGAGCATCGCGTGCTTGCAGCCCAGGAACACACCCCCGAGGTTGACCGCGACCAACCGATCGAAGTCCTCGAAGGTGTGGTCGGTGAGGGACATGCCGAGACGAGGCGTGGGGATGCCGGCGTTGTTCACCACGATGTCGAGTCGACCGAACTGATCGACGGCCGCCCCGATCATCGCCTCCACCTCGGACTCCGCAGCCACATCGACGCCCACCGACGTCGCCTCACCACCATCGGCCTCGATCAGCCGTACGGTCTCCTTGGCCTGGTCGAGGGCGATGTCCGCGCACACGACGCGCGCCCCTTCTGCGGCAAAGCGTTCGGCTATCGCACGCCCCACCCCGGAGCCGGCTCCGGTGACGATCGCGACCTTGGTCGCGAGCAGGTCGGTCATAGTCCACCTCGGTAGTTCGGCCGGATCAGCGCGACCATCGCGCCGTCGATCTCCGATCGGTCATGCATGGGCCGGCACCGGCGGTTCGGCCGGAGTGAACCGGTACAGGCGTTCGGCGTTGCCTCGCAGGATCTTGTACTGCAGTTCCGGCGAGAAGTGCCCTATCCGGTCCTTGACGACCGAAATGCAGTTCGGCCAGGTCGAATCCGAATGCGGATAGTCGGTTTCACACATGACGTTGTCCTCACCGATCTCGCCGAGGCTCGCGAGCCCGTGCACGTCGTCGATGAAACAGCCGTAGATGTGCTTCCGAAAGACCTCGCGGACATCCAGACTGTCGAGATCCGCGTCGGTCCCGGCATGCTGGTTGAACTTGGCACCACGCTGCACCCAGTAGCGTTGCTTGTCCAGGACTTGCTCGGCTCGCTCGAGGAAGTAGGGCATCCACCCGATCTCGCCCTCCGACAACGCGATCTTGAGATTCGGGTAGCGCTGGAACATGCTGCTGAACAGCCAGGTCAGCATGGCACCGGAGGTACGTGTCGCACCCCACGACAGGTTCGCCATGAACGGTGCATCCTTGGAGATCTGCGGAACCGTCGACGACGACCCGACATGCATGGACACCACCATCTGGAGGTCGTTGGCGGCGGCCATCACCGGATCCCAGTACCGATTCTTGTCATGAATCGTGGGTAGTCCCAACGGTTCCGGATTCTCCGAGAAACAGAAGGCGGTGGCTCCCTTGGCTGCGCAACGTTCCATCTCCTTCGCGGCGAGCACCGGGTCCCACAGCGGGATCAGGATCAGCGGGATGAACCGGCCTGGTGCCGCACCCGCCCATTCCTCGATGTGCCAGTCGTTGTAGGCCTGCAGGCAGGTGAAGCCGAAGTCACGGTCCTTCGCCTCCATGAACAACTGTCCGCAGAACCGGGTGACGGTCGGAAATGACAGTGACGCAAGGATTCCCGCTTGGTTCATGTCCTCGACCCGGGCCACCGGGTCATAACAGCCCGGACGCATCTCGTCATAGTTGAGCGGTTCGGGGCTGAACTCCTCTTTGCTCTTGCCCGCGACCGCGCTCAGACCGCTGCTCGGCATGCGCTTGTCCTCGTATACCCAGACGTCCATGCCGTTGTCGTCTTTGGTCATGTGCGGAGCGCGGTCGCGGTCCTTCTTCGGCACGCGGTCCACCCACAGGTTCGGCGGCTCGAGGATGTGGTCGTCCACCGAGACGAGCCAATCCAGGTTGTACCCGGTGTCTGTGTTCGATGCGATGGTCATCTGGCCAGTTCCCCTATCGACATGTGTTTGACCTCTTGAAACTCTCGGATTCCGTCCGGACCGCGCTCACGCCCCAATCCGCTCTGCTTGTACCCACCACTCGGTGCGTAGGCACTGAATACCGTGGTGTTCACGTTGACGGCGCCCGTGCGGAGCCTGCGGGCGACATCGACCGCCACTCCCACGTCCTGTCCGTAGACCTGCGCCGAAAGCCCGTAGACCGAGTCATTCGCGATCGCCACCGCGTCGTCGACGTCCCGGTACCCGATCACACTGATCACGGGACCGAAGATCTCTTCCTGCGCTGCCGGATTGAAGTTGTCGGGCAGGTCGAGAACGGTCGGCTCGAAGTAGTGGCCCCGCTCCAGGTGCGCGGGCTGCTGACCGCCGAACCGGATCTTGGCTCCGTGCGTTTGCGCCAGCTCCACGAAATGTCTGCACTTGTCGCGCTGGGCCGCACTGATGACCGGCCCCATCGTCGCCGACGGGTCGGTCGGAGGACCGACACGGATGGAACCGTATGCGGCCGAGACCTTCTCGATGGCCTCCTCCTTGTGCTCCTCGGGTACCAGCATCCGTGTCGCGGCGACACAGGCTTGTCCCGCGGTGCGGGCCACCACCATGAGTGCACCCACGCCGACCCGATGCAGCGCGTCGGGAAGGTAGATCTGCGCGGACTTGCCGCCTAGTTCCAGTGACAGCCGTTTGATCGTCGGTGCCGCTTGCGCGATGATCTGACGCCCGGCGCTCGTCGAGCCGGTGAACGACACCATGTCGACGGCCGGGTGGGTGGTGAGGAGTTCTGCGCCTTCGGTACCCGATTCGGCGATCACGCTCAGGACGCCGGCCGGAAGGTCCACGGCATCGGCTGCGGCGGCGAGTCCCAACGACGACATCGGGGTGAGCGGACTGGGCCGCAGGATGACCGAGTTCCCCGCCATCAGCGCGGGAATCAGCTTCTGCAGAGCCATGATCAGCGCCGCGTTGTAAGGAGTGATCGCGGCGACCACACCCACCGGTTCGTGGCGTCGAATACTCAGCGCCACGCGTCCCCGGACCAGATCGTCGACGGGCACCGGTCCCGCTTCCTCATCGGCCATCGACAGGTAGAGGTCGATGGTCTCACGGGCCAACGTCACCCCGGCTCGACATTGGGTCTGGTCGGCGAATGCGGTGGGTTGGCCGGCCTCGGCGACCAATGTGTCGATGAACGATTCACGGTTCGACTCGATGTGGTCGACGAATCGGTGCAGCACGGCCGCCCGTTCGCGTGGCGCCCGGTCTGCCCAGATGCCGTCGTCGAACACCCGCCGTGCCTGGATGATCGATTGCGCCACTTGGCCGATCGGAGTGACGGTGACCCGGCCGGCCGGGGACTCGTCTGCCGGATTCTCGACGTCGATGACCTCGTCGCCGGTGATCCACCGCCCAGCGACATAGGTCCGCTGCTCAGAGATGACGCTCAACATGACTCCTAACTGACTGGTCACAGTAGAACATAGTTCTCGCCATGTGGGGAACTATATTCTCAAAATGGCTCTGCGGAGAGAACCACGGCGCCCCCGTAGTGCGGCGACGAGTGGCATGCGAGCGCTGTGTGGACGTGCCTTCTCTGCCGGACGCCCGCCCGATTCGCCAGTTGCAGATAGCATTCGAGCAGTTGAGGGATTCCGTGCATGCGGCCGTTGCCCAGTGCGCCACCACCCGACAGCACCGGTATCGCGTCCGAGGAATCGCTGTCGATGCCACCGTCGACGACGAAGCGGTGCGCCTCTCCGGGCGGGCAAAGCCCCAAGACCTCGAGCCAGAACCAGACAAAGGGCGAGAACCCGTCGTAGACCTGGGGCAGGTCCACCTCGGCAGGCGTGACACCGGCGCCGGCCATCAGTCGACCGACCAGGTCTCGACCGCCGTCCATGATGTCGTCGAGCGGCCAATGTGACGGCAGTCGTCGGCGAGCGGGTGCGGCACCGGCGAATCCTGAGATGTAGACCGGAGGGTGTGGCAGATCGACGGCACGTTCGGCCGAGCTGAGAACGAAGGTCGCCACCCCGTCCACCGGGATGTCACAGTCGAAGCGGCACACCGGATCCAAGAGCTTCGGCGCAGCGAGATACTCCTCGGTGCTCAGCGGCCGATCGTGCCAGTACGACCAGGGAATGCGGGCACCGTTCTTGCGAGCCTCGGTGACCACGGCCGCCATCGATTCCGGGGCGGCGCCGTACCGCTGGAGATATTCGTTGTACGGCAAGGCGATCATCGCCAACGGACCGAAGTAGCCCGTGGGGGCGGTCCACTGTTGCGCACCATGAACCTCGGTCATCGGATTGCCGTGATAACGACCAGAAGGGTTGTGCAAGGCCCGGTGCACGAGCACGTGATCGGCCGCCCCGCTGGAGATCGCGTTGACCGCCATCGCCACCGAACCGGTGAGTTGTCCGACGCCGTCGAATCCTGCGACATAGCGCGGAGATCCCCGGAGTCGTTGCGCGAGCCACGCCGACGACACCGTGTTGGTGCCGTCGATCACGGGCCGGCCGCCCGCGCTCGGTAACAGGCTCGAGCTCACGAATCCGTCGACGTCCTCGACACGCAGGCCCGCGTCGGCGATCGCGGCGCGCGCGGTGTCGACGGTCAGTGCGCCGAGGTTCCTGCCGGAACCACGGGAGATGGTGCTGTGCGCGTAGCCGACCACGGCAACGGTGTTGCGCGCGGCGAATCCGGTTGCCATCAGCAGAGAACGAATGCCGGGACACAGAGGTCGTCGGCAATCTCTTCGAAGACGACGTCGACCGCACTGCCGATACGTAGCCCCTCGGGCGCGCTGTCGAGCAATCGCCCGATCATGCGCAGTTCGGATTGCTCGACGAGTTCGACGTCGACGAGGACGAACGGGAGCAGGGCGTCGAAACCCGGCAGGAAAGACTGTCGCGCAACGGTCCACGATCGGATCACGCCACGTCCGCTGACCGGCGCGAACGTGAAGACGGGTTCGGTCGATCCGCAATGCGGGCACACACTGTCGGGTGGATGGCTGAATTGCTCACAACGACCGCAACGCGCGATGACGAGTTGGTGGCGCGCCGCCGCCTCCCAGAACTGCGCGGAATCGTCGTCCGGCACGGGCAGCGGACGGTCGGCGATCACGGAATCGCGCCCTTGCCGCTGAGCTCCGCGATCTGTTCCCAGTCGTATCCCAGATCCAACAGGATCATCTCGGTGTGCTCTCCGTGCTCGGGTGCCCTCGACATCGGCGGCGGCAGCTGATCGAGTTGCACGGGCACCGTCGGTAGCCGGTACTTGGCCCCGTCGATGTCGACATCACCGACATAGCCGTTGGCGGTGATCTGTGGGTCGTCGATGACCTCTGGGATCGACTGCACAGGGGCCCAGGGTGCGTCGAGTTCGGCGAGGACGTCCTTCCATTCGGCGAGAGTCCGTGTGGCGAACAGTTCGTCCAGCTCCCGGACAACGGCGGCGCTGTTCTCGCGTCGTGACGCCATGCTCGCGAACCGCGGATCGTCGGCCAAGTCGTCGCGGCCCACAAGGCGAGCGAACTCGGGCCAGTACCGATCGCCCTGCAGGAACATCAGTTGAATGTGCCTCAGGTCTTTGGTACGGTAGGCACCCACCAGCGGATTGACTTGGGGGCCACGCCCGTTCACCGGCTGCACATCCGTGCCGTTGAGAGCCGCGAGCACATCCGACGACAACATCCACATGGCGGTGGCGAGCAACGACACGTCCACGACGGAACCGGCCCCCGTCGTGGCGCGCCCCAGAAGCGCGGTGGTGATGCCGAATGCGAGGGCCATCGCACCGTTGCGATCACCCATGGCGCCACGCTGACTGATCGGGTACTCGCGTTCGGCGGGCGTCAGCACATGCCCGACGCCACCTCGCGCCCAGAAGGCCGAGCTGTCGTATCCGGGCTGGTCGGCATCGGGGCCTCGCACCCCGAATCCGTTTCCGCGCGCATAGATCAGGGTGGGATAGCGGTCACGGACGGTCTCGGCGTCGAGCCCCAGTCGCGACAGCGCGCCCGGCCTGAGACTGGTCAGGAAAACGTCGGCCGACTCGAGCAGTTCGTGCAGGATCCGCAAACCGTCATCGGTACGCAGATCGATGGCCACAGAACGTTTACCGCGGTTCGCCAGCGCCATGGACAGATTGACGCCCGAGGCGTCGGCTCCGATCCCCTGGGTCGCGAGCCCGCGGTAGGGATCACCGTCGAGACGTTCTATCCGGACGACGTCGGCACCCCAGTCGGCCAACAATGCGCCGGCCACGGGCACGAACACCCATTGCGCCAGTTCCACCACGCGGATCCCGTCGAGCGCGCGTGGCGCACCGTTTCCTCCGTCGCCCATCACGGCTGCCCGAGTCCCGAGTCGGCGAGCGCCTTGCGCAGCAGGTGTTTTTGCACCTTTCCGGACGCGGTACGTGGGAAGTCGTCGACCGCGTGTACCTCCTCAGGCCACTTCTGACGGGCCACCCCCTCCGCGGCGAAATGGTCGTGGACCGCACGCAGGGTCGGCGCCTCGTGGCCTGCCTCGACCCGTACGGCCGCGACGGTCCGTTCCCCGAAACGGGCATCGGGCATGGCGACGACGGCGACGTCGGCGATCGCACGCATCGTCAGCAGAGTCGACTCGACAGCGGTGGCGCTGACGTTCTCACCGCCGCGGATGATGATGTCCGACTTGCGATCCGTGATGATCAGGTAGCCGTTGTCGTCGAGCACACCGACGTCGCCGGTGCGATACCAACCATCCGCGTCGAACGCTGCCGCGGTGAGGTCGGCGTCGGTGTAGCCCACGCACAGATCCGGTCCGCGACTGAATATCTCGCCGTCGTCGCCGAGGCGGATCTCCACCCCGAGTTTGGGGACACCGTCGGTCCGGAGCCGTTTGTCCCGTGGGGCAGTCATTCCCGTACCGGTGATCGAGGGGTGTTCGGTACTGCCGTACGAGCGGGTGACGACGATGCCCAGGTCGTTCAATCGTTGCGCGGTGGACACGGGAACGGCCGCCCCGCCGAGGCCGATGGTCTCGACGAAACGCAGATGTTCCGGCCGGAAATCGGGGTGATCGAGCAGACTGGTGACGAAATACGGCGGCCCACCGCCGAACCCGATCTCGTCGGAGTCCATCAGCGCGATCACCCGACCCGGATCCCACCGGTCGCAGATGTCGACGTGGATGCCCTCGATGACGGGGATGAGAAAAGCCCCTGCCATACCGATGAAATGACCGACCGGAAGTGACACGAGTTGGCGGCCTCGGTCCGGCTGATAGCCGGCGATCAACTGCCTGGTCTCGAACGTCAGCGTTTGATGGGTGTGGATGACACCCTTGGGATCTCGGGTGGTGCCCGACGTGTAGGCGATCAACGCCGGAGCATCCGGATCGGTAGGCAACAATCCGTCCATCGGCTCGGGGGCAAGCAGGTCGTCGAAAGTGCTACCGACCACGCCGACGACGGGCACGTGGGCGCTGACCTCCGGCGCGTGACTCATCCGACCGAACCGCTCGGCGGTGATGAAGACTCGCGGTTTCGCATCCGCCAGGATGAACGCGAGCTCCTTGGGCCCGTAGAAGTGCACAACCGGTACCACGACGGCGCCGAGCAGCGACGACGCCCAGAACGTCGCCGCCGCTTCCATCCAGTTGGGAAGCTGGAAGACGATGACGTCGCCCGGGCCCACACCTCGCGCACGTAGCCCGGCGGCCAGACGCCTGGCTACCGTTTCCACTTCGGCGAACGTGCCGTAGAACGGCCGCTCCTCCGAGTGGACGCAGAACAGATTGTCCGGGTGGCCGCTCAGCCCGTTCTCGATGATCTGCCCGAGCGTCTCCGACGTCCACCAGCCGTTCTGTTCGTAACGGCGACGAATGTTGTCGGGCACATTTCGGACCTCGAGCGCCCGCTTCGTGGTGACCAATCGACTCACTGGCCCTTCCTGTTCGATGCTTTCCTGTTCGATCGGATCGTCGCGACGCCACGACCTGTACCGAGGGGCGCCGGCTGCCCGCGGGCATCAGTCGTCGTCGAATACGGACGCCGACGCCTTGTCGACCGTGCTCTGGATCGCGTCCATCAACTGCTGGAGTGCGAACGCGGGATTGAATTCGAGATGTTCGGTCTTGCGGTCGTACTTGAGGATGTGCCCGGCCGGGAAGAAGTAGACCTCCCCCGCCTCGACCAGCTCGTCCGGCCAGTCCGTGTTCGGGTAGACAGCGGTGATCGAACCCGACAACACGTATCCGTAGTGAGGACACATGCACACCCCGCCGGGAAGGCCGCTACGTCGGTACAGTTCGGTGCAATCGCGCGCCCCGGCGGTGACGGTGTATCCGACCTCCAGGTCACCCCATTGGGTCGAGAAGAAGTTGTCGGTGGCCGCAGGCCAACGCCCTCCGCCGGCATTGGGAAGTTCCGCGGGTCTCGAATGCGGCATGCTCACTCCGTATCCCTGTCAGGTGTTGTCAGCTCGTCGATGGAATCGAGGAGTCGGTGGCATAGAGGTGCCGGTCTTCACGACATCCTCGCGATCATGACGTCCTCGCCGGGGCGAACACATCGTGATCGGCTGCGGCGGTGCCCAATCGGTGTAGCAGGATCTCGATCAGTCGGGGCTCCACCTTCGAGGTGATCCCCCAGCAGTAGAATCCGTGGACAATGCCGTGTCGCAACGCATTCCATGCATCGTCGGCGTCCGGGGCCGGCGCACCGAAGGAGCGCAGGCACTCGAGGTAGTGGGCCAGGAGGTCACGCTCGTGACGACGACGGTCCTCGACCGAGAGGGCTGTGGTGATCACGTCGCCGACATCGATGTACCACGCCCCCCGTTGCACGAGTTGCCAATCCACCAGCGACGGAAGTCCGTCGGCATCGAGCATCAGATTCCCGACATGGGCGTCGCCGTGGATCACCGACCACCCGGACGAGAGTTGTTCGTCGGTCAACGTCGGTAGCAGGTCCTGGTAGGCCCTCAGCAACCGCTCGGCGTCGCGAACGACTTCCGGAACCCTGTGCCCGTTCTCGCCGCGGAAATTGTCCTCGATTCGCTCGAGCACGACGTCGCTACCCCAGTGGCGCAGTGACCCGCCCAAACGTGGTGCAAGCCAGGGAATATCTGCGATGCGCGGGTCCAGCCAGGTGGACGCGTGCAGTCGGGCGAACTGTTCGAGTACCAACGCGGCCCGATCCGGATCGCAGCGATCACCGGCGTCCAGAAAGGTACCGCCCTGGGCGATCGCGTCCTCGGTGACGACGACCCCGTGATTCGTCTGCTCGTCGAAGCCCGCGTATACGCTCCGTAGGGTCCGTACCCCACTGTCGGCAGCGATGTCGCGATAGAAGCACGCCTCGGAGCGACCCGCGGCCCGCGACTCCCGTCCCGTCTCACTGAAGTAGCCCTTGACGCAGAGGTGTGGCGACAGCCCATCCGGGACCCCACCCGAGCACTCGATGGTGAACCGCACGTTCGTCGAGATACGTTCCACCACTGGGCCGACCGCGACGTCGACGACCTCGATTCCCGGGAAACGCGATTGCAGCGCCTCGGTCAACCAGCCAGGCGACAGAGCTTCTTCGCGCGTGTCGGGGACCGCCGCGGTCATCGGTCCCGCCCCTCGCAACAGCTGCACTCGGCAACGCAAGGAACGATCATCACCATATTCCTCATACCCGGATCATTTCCCCAGTACGAGCGAGAACGTCGTTCTACCATGCGTCGGACTGTAGTACCGATCACGTTCGGGCGGAACCCTTTTCGCGAAGTCCGTCGGATGCATCCGCATCACGTCCACCGCGCGTGGGCGCAAACGATCCGACGACCGGACTCCCCATCGGACCTCGCGCGACAATGCATGTGGGCACGACGAGTCCGGCGCGCAGATGCGCACCGCCCGCCGGCTCGGTCCGAACCGGGCAGACGTCGTCATCGCGAGGCCCCGTCGCCGAACCCGAATGGACCCCGCAGAGCCGTTCCGTATGAGAGAATATAATTCTCATCGGGCCAGAACCGCAATACCGACGGTGTCCGGGGCCGATGTACTGCACACAGGGAGGAAGCAGCTGATGGCCAAAGGCGTTCTGTTGGTGGAGAGTCGACCCAGCTCACCGGAGCGGGCCGAGGAGTTCGACACGTGGTACGAGACGGTACACATCCCCGAGGTACTGGCCCTCGACGGTTTCGTTGCCGCCCGCCGGTATCGCCCCGTGAAGGAAGACGAACCACACGTGTCGATCTACGACATCGAGGCCGACGACGTGGTCCTCGCGGTCAAGGGCTTGTCCGCGGCGGCAGCACGCGGAGAGTTCCAGATGAGCGACGCGATGCAGATGGACCCGCCCCCGTCGATGCGCATTCTGGAACTCACCACCGAACAACCTTGAGGACGCGATCGGCCCGGCCTGCTGCCGGGCCGATCCTCGTCACGATGTCGAACGCGGTGGCGTGACCGCGACCGGTGCGGGCTACGGCCGGACGTCCTCGAGCCCTGGCGCGCAACGGTAGTCGGGCTGATAGCCGGCGACACCGACGGGACACCGGATCGTCCGGAAGCCACCGGAGTCCACCACGACGTCGGGATTGCGTTCCAACGCCTCAGGTAGCGATCGGACCGCCGCCGCCGGAACACCGAGAGGCCGAAGTCGCTTCTCCCAGTTGGCCGCTGTGTCGGTGCCCAACACTGACGAGACCACCGCCACGACTTCGTCGCGATGCTCGGCCCGGTCCGCCATCCGCTCGTATCCCTCGATCCCCGCCTCGGTGGCAAACGACCGCCAGAATCCGTCGTGGGTGATGAACAACGCCAGATGTCCCTCGGCGGTGGCGAACATCTGGGCCGGCACGTAGTACGAATGCGCTCCCGAATGCCGTCGAACCGGCGCGACCCCACCGTTGAGATAGGCCGACGCGTGATAGTTCAGCTGGGAGAACATCACATCGCGCAGCGACACGTCGATCTGACCGCCACGCCCGGAGACGATCTGCGCGAGCAACCCGAGCGCTGCGGTCAATCCGGTCGAGTTGTCCGCCGAGGAGTAACCGGGCAGGGTCGGCGGGCCGTCAGGCTCGCCAGTCAGTGCGGCCACCCCTGTCGCCGCCTGGATGACGTAGTCGAATGCCGGGTCGTCTCCGCCGTACAGCCCGTAACCGGTGATGGCGACACACACGATCTTGTTGTTCGTATCCCGCAGGCTCTCGTAGGTCAGTCCCAGTCGACGGATCGCCGACGGTTTGAGGTTGACCAGCAGGGCATCTGCGTTGGCGACCAGTTCGCCGAGTTGCCGCTGCCCCTCGGGGGCGGTGAGATCCAAGCGCACACTGCCTTTTCCCCGATTCAGGCTGGCGAAGTACGCGTCGCTGACCTGCCGCGAGATCTCTCCGTCAGGTGGTTCGATCTTGGTCACCTCGGCGCCGAGATCGGCCAACATCATGGTCGCGTAGGGACCGGCGAGCATCGTGCCGACCTCCAGGATGCGTATCCCCGCCAGCGGGCCGTCGGTCACCGGAACTCCTTGGCCAGTTCCGCGATCACCTCACGAGTGCGGTATTTGGATGCGACCAGCTCGTCGCGAGTGTCCCCGATCGGGAGCAGGCGCATCGACAGATCGGTCACGCCGGCGTCGGCATATCGACGGAACTGTTCGATGATGGAGTCTTCGTCGCCCGCGACGCACAGGTCGCCGACCGAACGCGCATCCCCCTGCTCGAGCAGACGCTGATAGTTCGGCGAGTACTCCGCCTCGGCCAGAATGCGATTCGCGCGTTCGCGAGCTTCGTCGACCTCCCCCGGTCGACACAGACACACGGGTAGGCCCGCTACGATCCGTGGTGCAGGCTTGCCCACGTTGTCCGCGGCCTTGGTGATCCGCGGCGCGATGTGGTCGGCGATCGCCCGATGATCCGCCATCCACAGCACGGTACCGTCGGCGCGTTCGCCCGCGAGATTGAGCATGACCGGACCGAGCGCGGCCAGCAACACCGGGACCGGTTGCACCGGACCGAGTTCGAGCGGGTTGTGCACCGTGAACGAATCGTTCTCGACGTCCACCGGACCGGGGCCGGCCAAGCCCTGGTCGAGCACGTCGAGGTAGTCACGTGTGAACCGCGCGGGCCGTTCGTACGGCAGACCCAGCATGTCCTGCACGATCCAGTGGTGCGAGGGACCGATCCCCAGGGCGAGCCGGCCGTCGGCGACCGCCTGCGCCGAGAGCGCTTGGCGCGACAGGGCGATCGGGTGCTGCGCCTGCAACGGGACCACCGCGGTACCGAGCTCGATCCGCGATGTGCGCATCGCCATCATCGTGACCGTGATCAGTGCGTCGAAATCGGACGGCACCTGGGGAATCCAGGCGGTGTCCATGCCGGCGGACTCAGCCCATTCGATGTCTTTCACCATTCGACCGGCCTTGCGCGCGGAATCGCCGCGCTCGGGTCCGATCATCACGCCGATCCGCATGGAACCTCCGAGTCTGTACGAACAGTGTTGTGCTGTGCTGTGATCCGCGCGGTCTGACTGTCAGGACGCGGCGGCGGTGTCGGTCAACGCACGGACCTCGGTGACCAGGGTCTCCAACGGTGTGCCGGTCGGGAACACCGCTGCGGCGCCGGCATCGAGTAGTTTCTTGACGTCGGCCTGCGGAATCGTCCCGCCGACGACCACCGCGATGTCGCCGGCATCGGCCGCCCGCAGGGCATCGACGGTGCGTTGGGTCAGAGCCACGTGCGCCCCGGACAGAATGCTCAGACCGACGACCGCGACATCCTCGTGCAAGGCAATGGAGACGATGTCCTCGATCTTCTGCCGGATGCCCGTGTAGATCACCTCGAACCCGGCATCACGCAGGGTGCGGGCCACGATCTTGGCCCCACGGTCGTGACCGTCGAGTCCTGGCTTGGCGACCAGAATACGCGCGGTCATCAGAAGACCACCGGCTGGCTGAACTCGCCCCAGACATCCTTGAGGGCCGAGACCATCTCGCCCACAGTGCAGTACGCGTTTGCGCAGTCGATCAACGAGTGCATCAGATTGTCGTTCCCCTCGGCTGCCCGCGACAGCGCTGCCAATCGTGCGGCGACGTCGCCGGGATCTCGTTCCGCCTTGACCTTGGCCAGGCGCTTGAGTTGTGTCTCTCGACCCTGCGCGTCGAGCTCATAGGTGGCGATCTCCGGTGGCGCCTCGTCGGAGACGAACCGGTTCACCCCCACCACGGGTCGGGCGCCGGACTCCACCTCCTGGTGAATCCGATAGGCCTCGTCGGCGATCAGACCTTGCAGATACCCGTCCTCGATGGCGGCCACCATCCCGCCGTGTTGCTCGAGGTCGGACATGATCGCGACGATCTGCTCCTCGGTGGCGTCGGTCAGCGCCTCGACGAAGTAGGAGCCGCCCAACGGATCCGCCACTCGCGCGACACCGGTTTCGTACGCCAGGATCTGCTGGGTCCGCAGAGCCAGGGTCGCCGACTCCTCGCTGGGGAGCGCGAATGGCTCGTCCCAGGCCGCGGTGAACATGGACTGCACGCCGCCGAGCACAGAGGCCATCGACTCGTAGGCGACCCGGACGAGGTTGTTCTGCGCCTGGGGCGCGTAGAGCGACGCTCCACCGGCCACGCAACCGAATCGGAACATCGAGGCCTTGTCGGTCGTCGCGCCGTAGCGCTCGCGCACGATCGTGGCCCATCGACGTCGACCGGCACGATACTTGGCGATCTCTTCGAAGAAGTCGCCGTGGGTGTAGAAGAAGAACGAGATCTGGGGCGCGAACTGATCGATGGTCATCCGTCCACGCTCGACGACGGTGTCGCAGTACGTGACACCGTCAGCCAGCGTGAACGCCATCTCTTGCACGGCATTCGCGCCGGCATCGCGGAAGTGCGCCCCCGCAACGGAGATCGCGTTGAATCGAGGCACCTCCGCCGCGCAGA
The DNA here is from genome assembly GCF_048537895.1 of Gordonia sp. CPCC 206044. Lineage (NCBI taxonomy): Bacteria > Bacillati > Actinomycetota > Actinomycetes > Mycobacteriales > Gordoniaceae > Gordonia > Gordonia sp. CPCC 206044. The sequence continues at coordinate 122,476 of NZ_JBCLVL010000015.1, read as the reverse complement.
ACTCGATCGTGTCGGCGATCAGTCGCAGCGACGGCTCCGGCGGCCAGATCCACGTCCCGCGCGACGCGTACTCCTTGAGGATGTCGTTCTGAATCGTGCCCGTGAGCTTCTCGCGGGGCACGCCCTTGCGTTCGGCCGCAGCGACATAGAAGGCCAGCAGAATGGCCGCGGTGCCGTTGATGGTGAAACTGGTGCTGATCTTGTCCAGCGGTATCCCGTCGAAGAGGATCTCGGCGTCGGCGAGTGTGTCGACCGCACAACCGACGCGCCCCACCTCCTCGGACACCTCGGGATCGTCGGAGTCGTAGCCGCACTGGGTGGGTAGATCGAGCGCCACCGACAGCCCCGTGCCGCCTTGGTCGAGCAGATAGCGGTATCGACGGTTCGATTCTTCCGCGGTACCGAAACCGGAGTACTGCCGAAACGTCCACAGTCGCCCGCGGTAACCGGTGGGGAAATTGCCGCGGGTGAACGGGAACTCACCGGGCGCGGGAGGCACGTCGGTCCGATCGTCGGCGCCGTACGCCGCATTCAGCGGGATACCGGACGCGGTCTCAGTCATGTGTTCCATCAGCGAGTATGTTACTTCCGCATTTGGAGAATGCCAATACCATTCAAGGAAATGGCTGTTACGCTCCAAGGCATGACGATCGAGAACCTTCCGCTGGCGACCGGGGCATTCGATCCGGTGGGCGATCTCTCGCCGGTGGCCTGCGACTACCTCAAGGCCATCTGGAACGCGAGTGAGTGGGATTCGGCGCGGGTCACCACCACGTCGGTCGCGCGACACCTCGGGGTGGCCGCCTCGACCGCGTCGACCGCGTTACGACGCCTCACCGACCGCGGCCTGATCACCCACGAGCGCTACGGCTCGGTGGATCTCACCGATCCGGGCACCGCCGCGGCAGCTCGCGTCGTGCGGCGACAGCGACTGCTCGAGACCTACCTGGTCGACGAACTCGGCTACGGATGGCATGAGGTCCACGACGATGCCGACCTGCTGGCCCATGCCGCATCGGACCGGCTCATCGAACGTATCGATCAGCGGCTGGGACAGCCGGTTCGCGATCCGCACGGCGACCCCATCCCGTCGGCTTCCGGTGCGGTCGCGCCTGCCACGCTCGTCGCACTCGCCACCTGCTCGCCCGGCGACCGCGGAGTCGTCGGCCGGATCGCCGATTCCGACCCGGCGATGCTGCAATACCTCGCGGAGGTCGGTCTGATCCCTGATGCGGTCGTCACCGTGCGAACCCGACGTGCGTTCGCCGGCACGCTGTCGGTCGCGGTGCAGGGACGCGAGACCGAGATCGTGTTGGGCGACGTCGCCGCGAGTGCCATCTGGATTGATCGGACCAACGACATCGACAGACCGGTAGAGTAGGATTCTCATAAGCGAGATTGCAGTTTTCAACTCGAGGCGGGTGCCGGCGACAGCTCACGGTACCGGCGCCGAAGGAGGGTTCAATGAACGTCGACGACCTGGTTCTGATCAGCATCGATGACCACGTGGTGGAGCCACCGGACATGTTCCTGCGCCACGTCCCCGAGAAGTATCGCGACGAGGCCCCGGTTGTCGTCACCGACGACAAGGGCGTCGACCAGTGGATCTACATGGGCAAGCAAGCCGGGGTGAGCGGCCTCAACGCCGTCGTCTCGTGGCCCGCCGAGGAGTGGGGCCGCGATCCGGCCGGATTCGCAGAGATGCGTCCGGGCACCTACGACGTACACGAACGCGTTCGCGACATGAGCCGTAACGGCATCTGGGCATCGATGTGCTTCCCCACCTTCGCCGGATTCTCAGCCCGTCACCTCAACCAGCACCAGAGCGACGTGACCCTGGTGATGGTCTCGGCGTACAACGACTGGCACATCGACGAATGGGCCGGCGCCCATCCGGACCGGTTCATTCCCCTTGCGCTGCTGCCCACCTGGAACGTCGACGCGATGTGCGCGGAGATCCGCCGGGTGGCGGCCAAGGGTTGCCGCGCGGTCACGATGCCCGAACTGCCACATCTCGAAGGTCTGCCCAGTTATCACAACATCGACTACTGGGGCCCGGTGTTCGAGACGCTGTCCGAGACCGGCCTGGTCATGTGCCTGCACATCGGGACCGGTTTCGGCGCACTCAACCTCGCCAAGGACTCGACCATCGACAGCCTCATGGTGTTGGCCAGTCAGATCTCGGCACTGGCCGCCCAGGACCTGCTGTGGGGACCTGCGATGCGCACCTACCCCGACCTCAAGTTCGCCTTCTCCGAGGGCGGGATCGGTTGGATACCTTTCTATCTCGACCGGTGCGACCGCCACTACACCAATCAGCGGTGGCTGCGACGCGACTTCGGCGGCAGCCTGCCCAGCGAGGTGTTCCGTGAGCACTCACTGGCCTGTTACGTCACCGACAAGACGTCACTGCTGTTGCGCGACAAGATCGGCATCGACATCATCGCGTGGGAATGCGACTACCCGCATTCGGACTGCTTCTGGCCGGACGCACCGGAACTCATGCTCGGCGAGTTGCAGGATGCCGGTGCGAGCGACTCCGACATCGAGAAGATCAGCTGGCAGAACTCGGCCCGCTTCTTCAACTGGGATCCGCTCGACGGACGCAGCCGCGAGGACATCAACGTCGGCGCGCTCCGACGGTCTGCCGCCGACGTCGACGTGTCGATCCGCTCACGCGCGGAATGGAAGCGCATCTACGCCGACAAGCACCTCGCCGACGCGTGATCCGCGGTGGTCGGGCGTCTCCGCAAGCCGCCCGACCACCGCACCCCGGGCGAGCCACGACCCTCCGGTCGCGCAACCCACCGCCGGTCGAGTAGCCCGCCAAACCGCCAAACCGCCGGTCCAGCAACCCAACTCAACCTGCCGCCGGTCGAGTAGCCCGCGAGCCCCTGGGCGAGCGAGCGTATCGAGACCCACACGCCCGCCCACCCACCTACGTCACCCCTTGGCGACGAGCCCGCGTCCCGAGATCGGCGGCAGGTCCAGTGCCGTCACCAGTCCGGGTTTGGCATCCACCACCGCGGCAACAGAATTCACCAGACGCATGGCGGTGACTATCATGCCCGAGACATTGTGGTCACCGTGTTCGCCGTGATGTCCGAACTCCACCGCCATCTCGGGTTCACCTGAGATGAGAACGCGGTAGCACCCGTCACCATCGGCGGGCGTCGGCCAGTCCGGGCACTGCTCGGGATGGGTACGCGTGTAGTGCTCGAGAACCACCCGATCGATGCCGTCCACCTGGCCGACGACCTCGAAACGCAGTGCGGCCATGGTGCCTTCGGGGATCTCGACGGAAACAGTCGAATAGTCACGGTCGGCCGCGACGCGTTCGACCCGCTCGACCAACGGTTCGTCGAGGCTGAGATCGAGACCGGCGGCGATCTGCCGGACCACGCTGCCCCACGCCAGCGACAGCACACCACCGTGCAGGAGCATGGGCGTGGCGTCCATCGGCTGACCGAAGCCGAAGATCTCCTTCATCACCACCGGCTGATAGTAGGTCGAGTAGTCGGCGATCTCCTGACAACGGACCTGGTCGATACGCTGCGAGAGACTCGTCATGGCCAACGGCAGAACATCATTCGCGAATCCGGGATCGATGCCGTTGACGTGCAGGCTGGCGTTGCCCTTCTCCCCGGCTTCTCTGACCCGCTCGACGAGCGCCTCCGGGAGGATGCCGAACGGAAACTGCAGCACCACCGGACCACTCGAGACCACATTGATCCCCGCCTCGACGAAGGCGATGAGATCGTCGATCGCCTCCATCACACGGTCGTCGGTCATCGCCGTGTGCACGATGCAGTCGGGCCTCAGCGCGATCAGGGCGTCACGGTCGTCGGTCGCCCGCACCCCGAGTGCGCGCCCGAGACCGGCCAATTCGCCTGCGTCCTTGCCCACCTTGGCGGGATCGGACACCCACACCCCGATCAGTTCCAGATCGGGCCGGGCATCGATCCCGGCGATTGCGTGCCTGCCCACGGTTCCGGTCGACCACTCGACCACACGAAGTGTCATACCCCCAAACTAGAACATGTTGCAGTTCTTCGGAAAGGGTTCGGCTCGAATCCTCTCACCCATCGCAGCCACCCCGGTTTCCGGAATCCACCTTCCGACGATCGAAAGGTGTATTCCCACAACCCGGGTGGCTGCGCCCACGGTGCGCCTGCGTGGCTCCGCCACCGTGCGCCTGCGCGGATAACGGCGCCGGCGTAGCGTCACGAATCGATGACCGCGACCGAACCTCCCCCACCGCCACCGGTGGCCGTTGTCCACAACGGACACACGACCTGGCTGAAATGGCATCGGGCTCGTCGTCGCGCCACCGATCCGGCCTTCACCTCCACCCGCATCATCGAGGGCATGCGTGTCGGCGCAAGCGTCGAGGTCGATCTGGTCATCCACGCCGCCCGTGGGTTCGCCGTTCTGCACGACCGGGACGTCGCGCGCGCCACCACCGGCCGCGGCGACGTCGGCGCCCTCGATGCCGCCCATCTGCGAGATCTGCGCCTGCGCGCCCAGGACGGCACTCCGATCGCCGAGACCGTCCTGCTTCTCGAGGACCTACACGAACTGTTGGCCGGCATCGACATCCACCCGGACGCCGTGCTCCAGCTCGATTTCAAAGAGGATGCTGCCGCGCTCGACCCACTCGCGATCGACACCTTCGCCGAGGCGGTGGCCCCGTTCGCCCGACATACGATCCTCTCCTGCGGCGACGCCGACGCGGTGCGACTCCTCACCGACCCGGTACCCGCCATCGGGATCGGCTACGACCCGTGCCACGGCGGTGCTGTGCGGCGCGTCCTGCGCTCGCGCGCATTCGACGACTTCGTCGGCAACGCGGTCGATGCGTCGCCACGGGCCGAGATGGTCTACCTCGAACAGCGGCTCGTGCTCGAGGCGGATCGTCGCGGATACGACATCGTCGATGCCTTTCACCGACATGGCCGACGCGTCGACGCGTACACGGTGCAGCAGGCCGACCGGAAGTCGATCCGTGACGTACGCGCGCTGCTCGCCCGACGCGTCGACCAGATCACCACCGATGATCCCGAAGGACTGCTGTACGCACTCACCCACCGATAGTCGGTGCGCCGCACTGCGTTTCGACGGCTCGCACCAACGCGGTATCAGCTTGCGCCTCGAGCTGTTCAGTCACCGGCGCCTCTCCAGCGCCGATTCGCCCCATCCGCCGGTCGAGTAGCCCGAGGCGCAAGGCCGAGGACGTATCGAGGCCCACCGAGACGATCGGGCCTGTGCGACGGGAGCGTCGCTCAGCGCGGCTCGCCGAACAGCTTCGGCAACGTGCCCTCGTGCACGTCGCGCAGTTCGTCGAGGCCGATCTCGAAGTGGTCTTGCACCGATACCGAGTCGCTTCCCTGATCGACGACGCCGATACGCGTCCATGGCATCTGGCGAGCGTCGAGCATCCCGACGAACCGCGACTCCTCGGTACGCGGAACGGCAACCAGCACGCGTCCCGACGATTCCGAGAACAGCCAGACGAACGGGTCCGCACCCTCGGGAAGCAGGACCCGACAACCGGTTTCACCGGCGAGCGCGCCTTCGACGACGGCCTGGATGAGGCCGCCCTCGGACAGATCATGCGCCGCCGAGACAAGCCCGTCACGCGAGGCGGCGACCAAGATGTCGGCGAGCAACCGTTCGCGTTCCAGATCCACCTCGGGCGGGACCCCACCCAGATGGTCGTGGGCGACCTGCGCCCAGATAGAACCGTCGAACTCGTCGCGGGTGTCACCGAGCAGGATCAGCGTCTCGCCGGGTTCGGTACCGAATCCCGTGGGGATCCGCCGGTGCACGTCGTCGATGATGCCGAGAACACCCACCACCGGGGTCGGCAGGATGGCCGTCGAGCCGGTCTGGTTGTAGAAGCTGACGTTGCCGCCGGTCACCGGGACGCCGAGCTGTGCGCAGCCGTCCGCGAGGCCGCGAACGGCCTGCTGGAACTGCCACATCACGGCGGGGTCCTCGGGCGAACCGAAGTTCAGGCAGTTGGTGACCGCCTTCGGTCGCGCTCCGGAAACCGCGACGTTGCGGTATGCCTCGGCCAGTGCCAGCTGGGCACCACGATAGGGATCGAGGTAGGTGTAGCGGCCCGACGCATCGGTGGCCAGAGCGATACCGCGGCCCGAACTCTCGTCGATGCGGATCAGACCGGAGTCGGCGTTCTCGGCGAGGACCGTGTTGCCTCGGACATAGCGGTCGTACTGCTCGGTGATGAACTTGCGACTGCACAGCGCCGGCGAGCCGATCATCTGCAGGACCGTCGCGCGGAGTTCCTCGGAGGTCGCGGGTCGCGGCAACGAGGCCGTCGTGGACGCGATCACGCCGTCCTGCCAATCCGGGCGCGCAACGGGCCGCTCGTAGACGGGGCCCTCGTGGGCGACGGTGCGCGGCGGCACGTCGACCACGCGCTCGCCGTGCCAGTCGATGATCAGGTTGTCGCCGTCGGTGACCTCGCCGATCACGGTGGCAAGCACGTCCCACTTCTTACAGACGTCGAGGAATGCATCGACATTCTCCGGGGTGACGACCGCGCACATACGCTCCTGCGACTCGCTGGAGAGCACCTCCGCAGCGGTCATGCCCTCGGCGCGCATCGGCACCTTCTCCAGGTCGATGTGCATGCCGCCGTCACCGGCCGCAGCCAGTTCCGACGTCGCGCAGGACAGGCCCGCACCGCCGAGATCCTGGATGCCGACGACCAGACCTGCGTGGTACAGCTCCAGGCAGCACTCGATGAGCACCTTCTCGGTGAACGGATCACCGACCTGCACGCTCGGCAGTTTCTTCCGATTCGGACCCGACTGTTCACCATCGTCATCGAAGGTCTCCGATGCCAGCACCGAGACGCCGCCGATGCCGTCGAGACCGGTCCGCGCGCCGAACAGGATGATCTTGTTGCCTGCGCCCGACGCGAACGCCAGGTGCAGGTCCTCGGTGCGCAGAACCCCGGCGCACAATGCGTTGACCAGAGGGTTGCCCGCGTAGCTGGGGTCGAACACCGTCTCGCCGCCGACGTTGGGCAGACCGAGCGAATTGCCGTATCCGCCGACGCCACGCACCACACCGTCGACCACACGACGGGTGTCGGGCGCATCGGCTGGCCCGAACCGCAACTGATCCATGACCGCGATCGGACGCGCGCCCATCGCCATGATGTCGCGGACGATGCCGCCGACACCGGTGGCCGCGCCCTGATACGGCTCGACGTAGCTCGGATGGTTGTGCGACTCGACCTTGAACGTCACCGCCCAGCCGTCGCCGACGTCGACGACTCCGGCGTTCTCACCAATACCCGCCAGCATCCCGGCGCGCATCTCGTCGGTTGTGGTCTCCCCGAAATACCGCAGGTGGACCTTGGAGGACTTGTAGCTGCAATGCTCCGACCACATGACGGAGTACATCGCGAGTTCCGCGTCGGTGGGACGGCGACCGAGGATCTCGCGGATCCGGGCGTACTCGTCGTCCTTCAGACCGAGTTCACGGAACGGTTGGGGTTGATCGGGGCTGCCGGCAGCGGCTGTGACGGTATCGACCTGCGCACTCACTCTGACCAGTGTAGATGAGAGGTCACCGCGACCACGTACCGCCGGACATCACCGCACATCAGGGTGTCCGGACGTGCGAGAGCAACACCTCTGCGATCGCCTCGAGGCCCGCTTGGTCGGCCTCGGTGAAGCGGTTCGGCACCGGGCTGTCGAGGTCGAACACCCCGAAGATCTGTCCGCCGATCGCGAGAGGGACGACGAGTTCGGAACGGCTGTCGGGATCGCAGGCGATGTGATCGGGAACAGCGTGCACATCGGCCACCCGCTGAGTGGTCAGTGACCGGGCGGCGGCCCCGCACACCCCTCGATCCGACGGGATGCGGATACACGCGGGCTTGCCCTGGTAGGGCCCGACGACCAGGTCGCCGGTGTGCTGCTCGTGGAAGTAGAAACCCACCCAGTTCAGATCCGGCAGCGAGTGATAGACCAGCGACGACAGACTCGCCGCCAGTGTGGCCCGATCGTGTTCTCCCGCCACCAACGCCTCCGCGGCCCGGACCAACTGGGCGTACCGCTCCTCGATGGATCCGACCAGTTCGGGCACGGCGAGACTCATGGCGACCAATCTAGGCGTCGGCGGCGGTGATCGCGATGATCGCGTCACGCAGATCCGAACGGCAGATCACCAGGTCGGGCAGATAGGTGTCGTCACGGTTGTAGAGCAGTTCGGAGCCGTCGATGCGTCCGCACCACAGCCCCTGTGCGCGGGCGACCGCCACCGGTGCGGCCGAATCCCATTCGTATTGGCCACCCGAATGCACATACGCATCGGCCTCGCCGCGCACGACCGCCATCGCCTTGGCGCCCGCCGAGCCCATCGGCAGAACGTCACCGCCGATGGCCTCGGCCACCCGCGCAGAGAATTCCGGGGGGCGTGAGGCACTCACGACCACCCGTAGCCGGTCGCCACGCGGCGTACTCGCGAGCCCTCCGGTCGGGGTCACCGGTTCGGTGTCGTCGAGATAGGTGACACCGAGCGCAGGTAGCGCGACCGCACCCGCGATCAGCCCGTCGTCGGCCGACCACAACGCGACATGAACCGCCCAATCGGTGTGTCCGGCGGTGCCGTACTCCCGGGTGCCGTCCACCGGGTCGACGATCCAGACCCGCGAAGCGCTCAGTCGGGACTTGTCGTCGGCGGACTCCTCCGAGAGCACCGCGTCGTCGGGCCGCTCGGCGGCCAATCGCGCCAGCAGGAGCTCGTTGGATCGCAGATCGCCTGCCTTGCCCAGTTCCTTGCCCGACAATCCGCTGTCGCGCCGGATGTCGAGGAGCAATTCGCCTGCGGCGGTGGCCAGGTCACCGGCAAGGGCCCGGTCGTTCATCGTCTTCTCCATCTGTGGATGTGGCGCTGTTGTGTGGGGCGGGGTGGTCTCGATACGCCTCCTCGCTGCGCTCGTCGGCTACTCGACCGGCGGGGGTGACGCTCGTCGGCTACTCGACCGGCGGGGGTGACGCTCGTCGGCTACTCGACCGGCAGGGTGCGGACACGATCGGTCTCAGAGTCCCAGATTCCGGATCACCGATTCGGCAACGTCGCTCGGCGCGCCGTCGCCCGGGGTGATCACGATGTCCGCCTCCCGCGGCCGCTCGTACGGCGAGTCGATGCCGGTGAACTGGCTGATCTCCCCACGACGCGCCTTGGCGTACAACCCCTTCGGATCGCGGTCCTCGCACACCTCGAGAGGGGTGTCGAGGAAGATCTCGTGAAACGCCAGCCCACGCTCGGCGTGGATGTCGCGGGCGCGCTGACGTTCCTCGGCGAACGGACTGATCAGCGAGACGATCGCCACGGCACCCGCATCGGCGAACAGCGCGGCGACCTCGCTGGTGCGGCGAATGTTCTCGCGACGGTCATCGTCGGAAAACCCCAGGTCAGAGTTCAGGCCGTGCCGCAGATTGTCGCCATCCATCAGATACGCGGGCCGCCCCTCGGCGACGAGGCGACGTTCGAGCTCGACCGCCAACGACGACTTCCCCGACCCCGACAACCCGGTCAGCCACAACGTCGCCCCCCGATGGGCCCGCTGGTCGCGGGTCACCTTGGTGGTCTGCCACACCACGTGACTGTCGTTGGACACCGGTGCGGTGATCATTCCCGCGCCGACCGTCTTGTTGGTCGACTCGTCGATGAGGATGAAGCTGCCGGTCTCGCGGTTCTTGCGGTATGCATCGAACATCACCGGCTGCTGCGTGTGCACAGAGACCCGAGCGATCTCATTGAGCCGCAACGACTTCGCTTCCTCGTCGCGATGCAGCGAGTTGATGTCGAGACGATAATTGAGCCCGCTGATCTGAGCGCGGGTCGACCGGGTACCGCACATCATCTGATAGCGGCCGCCGGGGGTCAGTTCGGTGTCCTCGGAGAACCAACACACCAGAGCGTCGATGTCACGGCCCACGAACGGACGATTGTTGGGACGCGCCAGCATGTCACCGCGGACGATGTCGATCTCGTCGGCCAACTCGATCGACACCGCCATCGAGGCGAACGCCTCATCGACCTTCTCGCCGCCAGGACCCCAGATGTCGGTGATGGTGGTGCTGAAACCACTGGGCAACACGACGATTTCAGCGCCACGAGCGAACACGCCGCCGGCCACCGTGCCGGCATACGCGCGATGGTCGGCGCCATCCGAACGCTGCGGACGGATGACGTACTGGACAGGCATCCGTGCGTCGATCAGATTGCGATCCGAGGCGATGTAGACGTTCTCCAGATGGCTGAGCAGCGGACGCCCCTCGTACCAGGGCATGTTCGCCGACTGCTCCACGACATTGTCGCCCTGCAACGCCGACAACGGGATGAACGTGAGGTCGGCGACGTTCAACTTCGCGGCGAAGGCCACGAAATCCTCCACGATCTCGTCGAACCGCTCCTGCGACCAGTCCACGAGATCCATCTTGTTCACGCACACCGTGAGGTGCGGAATCCCCAACAACGACGACAGAAACGCATGGCGCCGAGTCTGTTCCAGCACTCCCTTGCGTGCGTCGACGAGGATCATCGCGAGATCGGCGGTCGAGGCCCCCGTCACCATGTTGCGGGTGTACTGCACGTGACCCGGGGTGTCGGCGATGATGAACTTGCGCTTCGGCGTGGAGAAATACCGGTAGGCGACGTCGATCGTGATGCCCTGCTCCCGCTCGGCCCGCAGTCCGTCGGTCAACAGGGCGAGATTCGCGTACTCGTCGCCACGCTCGGCACTGGTCCGCTCGATCGACTCGAGCTGATCGGTGAAGATCGCCTTGGAATCGAACAGCAACCGGCCGATCAGCGTCGACTTCCCGTCGTCGACCGACCCGGCAGTCGCCAACCGCAGCATCTCCTTGGCGCGCCGAGCAGGCCCGCCCAGCTCGTTCCCGGCGCCCACGCTCCCGGGCCCGCTCACTTCGTTCCCGGCGCCCACCACACCGGGCCCGCTCACTTCGTTCCCGGCGCCCATCAGAAATAGCCTTCCTTCTTACGGTCTTCCATCCCCGCCTCCGAGATCCGGTCGTCGGCGCGGGTGGCACCGCGCTCGGTGACCCGGGTGACCTCGATCTCCTCGACGACCTTCTCGATGGTGTCCGCATCGCTGCGCACACAACCGGTACAGGTGGCATCGCCGACAGTGCGGAAACGCACCAGTTCGGTTGTCGCCTCCTCACCCGGAAAGGTCTGCAGGAAACGGGTTTTCGCCAGCAACATGCCGTCCCGGGCGATCACCTCACGCTCGTGGGCATAGTAGATCGGGGGTAGTTCGATGTGTTCGGCACCGATGTACTGCCAGATGTCGAGTTCGGTCCAATTGCTCAGCGGGAACACACGGATGTGCTCACCTTTGTGGTGGCGCCCGTTGTACAGCTGCCAGAGTTCGGGTCGCTGCGACCGTGGGTCCCATGCCCCGAACTCGTCGCGAAAACTGAACACCCGCTCCTTGGCGCGGGCCTTCTCCTCATCACGGCGCGCACCCCCGAACACCGCGTCGAAACGGTTCTCCTGGATGCCTCGCAACAAGGCGGTCGTCTGCAGCCGGTTTCGACTCGCGCCCGGCCCGGTGTCCTCGACAACACGCCCCGCGTCGATGTCGTCCTGCACCGAACTGACCACCAGCCTCACACCCGTCTGCTCGACGACGCGATCACGGTAGGCGATCACCTCGTCGAAGTTGTGGCCCGTGTCCACGTGCATCAGCGGGAACGGCACCGGCGCGGGCCAGAAAGCCTTGCGCGCCAAGTGGAACATCACCACCGAATCCTTGCCTCCGGAGAACAGCAGCACCGGACGCTCGAAGGTCGCGGCCACCTCTCGCATGATGTGCACCGACTCCGCCTCGAGCGCCGCGAGGTGACTGAGCTCGTACCCGTGGTGCGCGGGTCGCTCGGGCTTCGTGTACGCCGTGCTGACCATCGCCAACTCCTTGACATGTCGATTATTCGACACTCAGTATTGAATATGTGACAGAGACAGTAGGGGACGCCGCCGCGGCCGGTCAATCACCGCGGTCGCCGTCCCCGCCGACCGCGCGGGTGGTCGCCATCATGGACCTCCTCACCCGACCCGACATCGACACGATGACCTTGGCTGAGATTGTCCGCCACACCCGCCTCTCGCGCGCGACAGCACACGCGATCGTCGCCGAACTGAGCGACCGCGGCTGGGTCCTGCGCGACCAGGACGGCGGCATCCGCATCGGACCGGGCTTCGTCGCACTCGCCAGACGTACGCGCGAAATCGACCACCTGGCCGAATGGGGGTCGGCGGCGCTGCGCGAGGTGACCACGACCTTCGGCATCGCAGGATTCGTGGCCCGCCGCACCTCTGACGACACCATCACCGTGACCGATCAGGTCGGCGAGGTCGACGGCTCGTCACGCTGGCTGGCACCGGGACATCAACTGCGGCTCACCCCACCGATCTGTCGCGAGTTCGTCGCCTGGGAACCGGAGGTCATTCGATCGCAGTGGGTGGCACAAGCCTCGGCGGCCACGCGCACACGCCTCGACCTCGTGCTCGAGGCGATCCGACGACGGGGGTACTCGATCGAGCGGATGACCGACGAACATCTCGCACTGATCGAGACGCTCACCGCCATCGACACCATGCCCGACCGGTTGCGATCCCAGGCCACCGATCTCCTCACCGAGCTCACCGTCATCGACTACCTCGACAGCGAGCTGACCGACGAGATCCCCGTGGTCACGCTGGGCGCCCCGATCTTCGATGCCGACGCACGCGTGATCGCGTCATTGGTCATCTGCCCACGGCAGACGATGCCGGTCGATCAGGTGCATCGACTCGGAAATGCCGCCCTGCGCGCCGCCGCCGTGGTGTCCACACGCCTCGGCCACCACGAGGCCATGCCCGATCGCCGGCGTGGCTGACACCGACCCGGGCGTTCGCGATCGAGGTCAGATGACCCCCAGTGCCAGCATCGCGTCAGCCACGTGGGTGAATCCCGCGATGTTGGCGCCCGCGACGTAGTCTCCCGGGACCCCGTATTCGTCGGCGGTGTGCAGGCAACGATCGTGGATGTCGCGCATGATGTCGGCCAGTCGCTGTTCGGTGTGCTCGAAACTCCACGAGTCACGCGACGCGTTCTGCTGCATCTCGAGTGCGCTGGTGGCCACGCCACCGGCGTTGGCGGCCTTACCCGGAGCGAAGGCCACCCCGCCCGCGTTCAGCAGCTTGATCGCCTCGGGCGTCGTGGGCATGTTCGCACCCTCGGCCACGATCTGGCAGCCGTTGGCGATCAGTCGACGTGCGTCCTGCGCTTCGAGTTCGTTCTGCGTCGCGCACGGCAGCGCGATGTCGGCGGGTACGTCCCAGATCCGGCCACCGGTGACCAGGGTCGCCGTCCCGGCGCGGGCGGCGGCGTAGTCGGCGATACGTCCGCGCCGTTCCTCTTTGATCTCCTTCAACAGCGTGAGGTCGATGCCTGCCTCGTCGAATACGTAGCCGGATGAATCCGAACAGGCCACCACGATTCCGCCCAGCTCCTGGACCTTCTCGATCGCGTAGACGGCGACATTTCCCGAGCCCGAGACGACGACGCGCCGGCCCTCGAATGATTCGCCGCGCGCGGCGAGCATCTCCCGGACGAAGAAGACCACGCCGTAGCCGGTGGCCTCGGTGCGCACCCGCGATCCGCCCCAATGCAGCCCCTTGCCGGTCAGCACACCGGACTCGTATCGGTTGGTGATGCGTTTGTACTGCCCGAACAGGTAGCCGATCTCGCGACCACCGACGCCGATGTCACCGGCCGGGACGTCGGTGTACTCGCCGATGTGGCGATAGAGCTCGGTCATGAAGGACTGGCAGAACCGCATCACCTCACCGTCCGAGCGTCCCTTGGGGTCGAAGTCCGATCCGCCCTTCGCCCCACCGATCGGCAGCCCGGTGAGGGCGTTCTTGAAGATCTGCTCGAATCCCAGGAACTTGACGATGCCGAGGTAGACACTCGGGTGAAAGCGCAGACCGCCCTTGAACGGGCCGAGCGCCGAGTTGAACTCGACCCGGAATCCTCGATTGATGTGCACCTGCCCGGCATCGTCGGTCCACGGCACCCGGAAGATGATCTGTCGCTCCGGTTCGCACAGGCGCCGGATGACCTCGGTGTCGAGGTAGTGCGGATGTTTGGCCACGACCCGCCCCAGACTCTCGAACACCTCATGAGCCGCCTGGTGGAACTCCGCTTCACCGCGGTTGCGATCCACCACCTCATCGAAGAGTTCCTGCAGTTCGGGGACCAGCTCCGGCACGATGACTCCTGCACACATACGACGACACGGACATTCCCGATCAGGGTATCGGCGAGCCACAACGCGCCTTGCACGCCGGTGGCCACCGTCGATGCCCACAGGACGCCGAGGGCACTGACAGGTGCAGCGAGGGGCGCAGGTCCGGCACGCTCAACAACCAGACCCGACTACCAACCAAGCACTTGCTAGGTTACGCTCGGGGCATGAGCGATGCCGTCATCCCGCCGCCCTTGCGTCCCGACGAACTCACCGCAGACTCGTCACCCGTCGCCTACGAGGTGGGGGGACCCGAGAACGCGGTCGCCTATGTGACGCTCAACCGTCCCGAGTACCGGAACGCACAGAATTCTGTGATGACCTACTCGCTGGATGCAGCGTTCCGCAGGGCCGTCGACGACGCGTCGGTGAAGGTCATCGTGTTGCGCGCGAACGGCAAGCACTTCTCCGCGGGCCACGACATCGGCACCCCGGAGCGCGACTTCGACACTTACTACGACAACGTCGCGACCCTGCACTGGGATCACACCGACCGATCGGGCGCCGACCAGCGTCTGGCGCGCGAACTAGAGGTCTACATGGGGATGTGCCGACGGTGGCGCGACATCCCGAAGCCGGTCATCGCACAGGTGCACGGCGCGTGCATCGCCGGTGGCCTGATGCTCGCATGGATTTGCGACTTCATCGTCGCCGCCGACGACGCGTTCTTCTCCGACCCGGTGGCCCGCATGGGTATCCCGGGTGTCGAGTACTTCGCCCACGCGTTCGCCCTCGGAACCCGGCGAGCCAAGGAGATCCTGTTCACCGGCGACCGATTCACCGCCACGCAGGCAGCCGAGTGGGGCATGGTCAACCATGTGGTGCCACGCGACGAATTGTCGGCGAAGGTCGACGAGATCGCCGAGAAGATGGCGGCGATGCCGTTGCAGGGACTGTTCCTGTCCAAGAAGGCCGTGAACATCTGCGAAGACCAGATGGGCCTGCGTAATTCGATGGACTCGGTGTTCGGGTGGCACCACTACGCACATGGGGCCAACGCGGAGGCCGGGGGCGACTCCCTCGGCGGTATGGATGCGAAGTCGATGAAGGCAGCCGGCGCCGGGAGCGAAGCGAGCGGGCCAAATGTAGCCGGCGCCGGGAGCGAAGCGAGCGGGCCAAATGTAGCCGGCGCCGGGAGCGAAGCGAGCGGGCCAAATGTAGCCGGCGCCGGGAGCGAAGCGAGCGGGCCAAATGTAGCCGGCGCCGGGAGCGAAGCGAGCGGGCCAAATGTAGCCGGCGCCGGGAGCGAAGCGAGCGGGCCGAATGTAGCCGGCGCCGGGAGCGAAGCGAGCGGGCCAAATCAACACGGCGCCGGGAGCGCAGCGAGCGAGCCGAATCCAGCCGGCGGTGGCACGTCCGGATCGGGGAGCTGAGATGGATCTGTTGTTCGACGACGCGGCCGAGAGTTTCCGGTCCGACATCCGCACCTGGCTCGCCGATCACGTTCCGGCACAGCCTCTCCCCTCGATGGACACCGCCGAGGGCTTCGAGGCACACCGCGAATGGGAACGCACCATGGCCGCCGACCGCATGTCGGTCGTCAGCTGGCCGGAGGAATTCGGCGGGCGCGACGCCCCGTTGTTGCACTGGGTGATCTTCGAGGAGGAGTACTACCGGTCCGGCGCTCCGGGCCGTGTCAGCCAGAACGGCATCTTCTTGCTCGCCCCAACGCTTTTCGAACACGCCAATCCCGAGCAGCTCGCCCGCATCATGCCTCGAATGGCACGCGCCGACGACATCTGGGGACAGGCCTGGAGCGAACCCGAGGCCGGTAGCGACCTGGCCTCGTTGCGTTCTACCGCCACCCGTACCGAGGGCGGGTGGCTGCTCAACGGCCAGAAGACCTGGAGTTCGCGATCGAGCTTCGCCGACTGGGCGTTCGGGCTGTTCCGCACCGACAAGGAGGCCCAGCGCCACAAGGGCCTCACATACTTCATGTTCGATCTGCGCAGCCCCGGCGTCACCGTCCGCCCGATCGCGCAACTCGACGGCGAGCCCGGCTTCGCCGAGTTGTTCCTCGAAGATGTGTTCGTTCCCGACGATCCGGATCGTCCCGGCGATTCCGGGGTGATCGGCCAGGTGGACAACGGCTGGCGGGTCGCGATGAGCACCGCCGCCAACGAGCGGGGTCTGTCGCTGCGTGCTCCCGGCCGCTTCCTGGCCACCACCGACCGGCTCGTCGACCTGTGGAAGAACAACCGCGACAACGCATTGTCGACGGCCAACATCGACGCGCGGGTTGCGGACGCGTGGATCGGCGCACGCGCATACGAATTGTCGACGTATCAGACGGTCAGCCGTCTCGCGGCAGGTGGACAACTCGGTATGGAGTCCTCGATCAACAAGGTCTTCTGGTCGCAGTGGGACATCGCCGCACATGAGACCGCACTGGATCTGCAAGGCCTCGACGCCGAGTTCGACGACAGCTGGATGGACGGGTACCTGTTCTCGCTGTCGGGCCCGATCTACGCCGGTACCAACGAGATCCAGCGCAACGTGATCGCGGAGAGGCTTCTCGGTCTGCCGCGTGGAGACAGGTGACGACATGGAATTCCTACTCTCTGATGTTCACGACGACCTCGCGTCCACCGTCGATGCGCTGTTGACCAAGGCCGACGTGCCCTCGCGCACGCGGGCGTGGATCGACGGGGACCGCGGACCGATCACCGAGGTGTTCGGCGCCCTCGCCGACACCGGGATCAACGGACTGCTCATCGACGAATCCGCCGGTGGCGCCTCGGCCGGAGCGGTGGAGATGGTGGTCGCGATGGAACAGATCGGGCGCCATGCGTTGCCCGGCCCCGTGGTCGAGAGCATCGCGGTGCTCCCGGTGCTGTTCCACACCGCCGACGTGACCGGCGAACAGGTCAGTGCACTCGCCGAAGGACGGTTCGCCACCGTGGCGATCCCCCCGACGGCTCCGCTCGCACCGACCGCCGAGGTGGCCTACCTCGTCCGCGACGGCGTACTGAGCACCGCGACGGCCGGCGAGACCCGCGCCACGGTCGACCCGACGCGTACCCTGGCCGAACTCGTCCCCGGCGACGTTCTCGCCGACGGAGTCGATGTCGAAGACGCCGTCGACATCGGCACGCTGGCCACCGCCGCCGAACTGCTGGGCATGGCGAAGGCGATGCTGGCGCTGGCATCGGATTATGCCCAGGCCCGCAAGCAGTTCGGACGACCGATCGGATCTTTCCAGGCGGTCAAGCACCATCTCGCCGACGTCGCGATCGCCGTCGAGATGGCCCGGCCGCTGGTACACGCCGCCGCGCTGGGCGTCGACGGACTGATGCCCGAGGGCACCGATGTCGGCCGCGACGTCGCAGCGGCCAAGGTCGCCGCAGGCGATGCCGCGCACCTCGCGTCCCGACGAGCCCTGCAGGTCCTCGGGGCCATCGGCTACACCTCCGAACACGATCTGTCGCTGTACCTGACCAAGACCCGCGCGTTGCTGACGGCGTGGGGTACCCCGGCGGCCCTGCGCCGTCGAGTGCTGGAGTCACTGTGACGCTCACCGATACCGCACCCGTTCCCGCAGAGGAACGCGACGCGCTCGCCGAGGCCATTCGTGATCTCGTCAGCCGACGCGCGGACTCCGCCGCCGCACGTTCGGCGATGAGCCGGACACCACGTGTCGACCGCGCTTTGTGGGAGACGCTGTGCGGCGAGATCGGTGTTGCCGCACTGCCGATCCCCGAGAAGTGGGGTGGCGCGGGGGCCACCTTCGCCGAGACCGCCGCCGTCCTCGAAGAACTCGGCCGCGCGCTGACACCGGTTCCCGTCTACGCCGGCGCGCTGGCGACCGCCGCCCTGCTGATCGCCGACGACGCCGAGACGAATCAGGCGCTGCTCCCGGACATCGCTGCAGGCGCGCGTATCGCCACGGTCTGCTGGGCAGGCCAGACCGGATGGGACCGTCCCGGCGTCAGTGCTGATGCCGGATTGCTCAGCGGGACCGCCGAGTACGTGCTCGACGGCGAGTCCGCCGATCTCCTGCTGGTCCTGGCCGGGAACACCACCGCAGGCATCACGCTGCACGCGGTCGACGCCGATGCCGACGGCATCACCGTCACGCCTCTACCTGTCGTCGATCCGAGCCGACCGCTGGCCCGGATCACCTTCGACGAGACCCCGTCCACCTCGATCCCGTCGGGACCCGACCTCGTGGACCGGCTGCGCACCCACGCCTGGGCCCTGTTGGCGGCCGAACAGGTCGGCGGGGCCGCGGCGGCCTTGGATCTCACCGTCGACTACACCAAGTCGCGCAAGCAATTCGGCCGCATCATCGGGTCATTCCAGGCGCTCAAACACCGGATGGCCGACATGTACACGCTCGTCGAGACGGCCCGTTCGGTCGCCCGCGCCGCCGCGGTCGCAATCGCCACCGGCGATGACGACGCCACCGATCTGGCGGCCGCGGCACATGTCTACTGTTCCGAGGCGTTCACGACGGTGACCGGCGAGGGCATCCAGTTGCACGGCGGGATCGGCATCACCGCCGAGCACGACATCGGCCTGTACTTCAAACGGGCGCACGGCAGCGCACAGTTGTTCGGACAGCCGCACGAGGTGATTGCCGAACTCAGCGGTCGACTGCTCGCCTGAGGGGTTCACGCACGACCGGGGCGCACACACCAGGCGCGCCCCGGTCGTGCGTGAGGCTGCGACGCCGCACTCAGCGTGCGAACGCCTCCGCCACCGCCGATTCGGTGAGGCCGTAGTCGGCCAGGGCGTACCGGTGCTGGGGTTTGCGGTCACCCGAAGCACTCTCGGCATCGAGCGCGACCATGGCGGCACGTGCCTGCTCCGAGACTTCGGTACCGAGGGCCGCGTACACGCGCTCGACGGTGCCGAACGGATCGTTGCGCAGGTCGGAGAAGTCGATGTCCAAGAACTGTGCGGGATCGTAACGCCCACGGGCGGTTTCGAACTCTCGCAGGCCGCGCGACCACAGTTCCAGCTGCGCCTCGCCGATCTTGTCGCCGACGAAAGTCGTGGACCAGCCGGGGGTTGCGTGTTCGGCCAGACTGCACATCGACGCGATGATCGTCTCCGGCGGCCTATGCGTCTGGATCACCAACGCGTCCGGATAGGCAGCCATCAGCGCGTCGAGCGCGAACATGTGACTCGGGTTCTTCAGGACCCAACGCTTCTCCGGGTCGTTGAGACCGATCATCTGGAGATTGCGGCGGTGGCGGGCGTATGCGGGCGTCCAGTCCTGCTCGGCCAGCCACCTCGAGTAGGTCGGCAGGTATGCGAGGGACTCGTACGAGATCGACATCACGTTCTGCCGCAACAGCTGCCAGCATTCCTCGACCTCGCCGGCCTCGAGGTAGTGCAGGCCCATGAACTCGGGATTGTCGACGTGATGCAGCTCGAGACCGGCGTTGATCTGCTGGTAGACGGGGTTGGACGCCCAGGTGTCGCGCGGCGGGCGCGGCTGCGGGAAGTCCGCCAGCCACATCTCGAGCCCTTGATGCGCGGGATCCGCCGACAACAGCCGGTGCAGCGCGGTGGTGCCGGTGCGCGGCAGCCCGGTGACGAAGACCGGTCGGGTGATCGGGACGTCGGCGTAACCGGGATTGGACTTCCACGACGCCTCGGAGAGAAGCCGTGCGATCAACGCGCCCTTGAGGAAGAACCGGAACATCTTGCTGCCCAGTTCGGTCAGACCTGCATCCTGCGCGTAGGAATCGAGAAGGACCTGCAATGCCTCCAGGTAATCCTGGTCGCCGAAATCGTCGAGCCCTGTTGCCCGGGTGGCGGACTCGTGCAGATCGTCGACAGTACCGACGTCGACCCGAGCTGCCTGACTAGTCATGGTATTCACCGCAGTTCACATCGAGGGTGTGCCCGGTGATGGCCGCGGCCATCGGCGAGGCCAAGAACACTGCGGCGTCGGCGATCTCGTCGGGTTCGGGCAATCGCTTCAGATCCGAACGGCTCGCGGTCTGCTCATACACCTGCTCGGGTGTGATGCCGTATTTCTTGGCCACCTCGCCGAAGTACCACTTCAGCTGGTCGTCCCAGATATAGCCCGGCGCGACGGTGTTGATGCGAATGCCTTTGTCGCCCAGTTCCGTAGCCAATGTCTGCGACATCGCCAGCAACGCCGACTTGGCAAGCTTGTAGCTGCCGTAGCGCGGCTCGGAATGCCGGATCACCATCGAGTTGATGTTGACGATGGCGCCCTTGGACTCCGCCAGCGAGTCGGTGAACGCCTTGATCACGCGCAGGGCGCCGAGGACGGTGAGCTCCAGGCTCGAGGTGATCTGGTCGAAATCCGTGCGCGCCAAGGGCTTCATCGACGGCAACGCGAAGGCGTTGTTGACCAGCACGTCGGCGCGACCGAACTCCGAGACCGTGGTCTCCACCAGCGCTGCGACGGCGTCATCGTCGCTGATGTCGGTCGGCACCACCAGTGTGCTCCCACCGGCGGCCGCGACCTCGTCCGCGATTTCTTTGAGCCTCGACTCCGTCCTGGCGGCGAGCACCACCTTGGCTCCCGCCGCGCCGGCCCGCAGGCAGAGTGATCGGCCCAGTCCCGGCCCCACCCCGGAGACCACGACCACCTTGTCGGCCAACAACCCGCTCGTCACGCTCATCCCAGCATCCTTTCGGCAAAGGCACGCTGCCGCGCCGCAATCCGGTCGGCCCATCCGGCCGCATCGATCGTGTTGTGCGCATGGTAGGGCAGGTGCTGTGCCACGTCGTCGATGTCGACAACCTGTGCCGACGGCCCGCCGTCGGCCGCAATCGGGTGGTCGACGCGCTGCCAGCGGAACTGCATGATCCCGGTGACGCGGCCGGTGGTCTCGATCCAGTTCGCCACACCCGGGTCACGACGGGACACCACGAGCCGGATCATCCCGTCCGGATCGACCTGCGCCTGAGCGGAATTGAGACTTGTCTGGTGGTTGACGTAGTCGAGCGAGATGTACCACATGCTGCCCAGCTGGAAGCCCTGGTACGGCGCATCCGATTTCGGCACCGTGATGACCATCGCCTCGTTGTCGGCGAGCCGATAGTGTCCCACCGACGAGTACTGCGTCGCGAGGCCGCCGGGAGTCAGCCGTGGCGCGGTGAAGGTGTTGACCGGTTCGTCGAGATAGAACCACTTGGGGAAATTGAACCAGGTGTTGATGCGAGAGGTGAGCATCTTGGCCGCGGTCGCGTACCGTCGCGTCACCCGGGCGAGATCGGGTTCCTCCGGCGCGGTACCGACGGTGTCGACCCGTTCGATCGACAGAGTGCCCTTGCGCTGGGTCCAGTCTCCGTACACCTCGCGTACCGCGAGGGTCGACGCACCGTCGGCGAGGACGAAGTAGTCGTCTCGTCTGCCCTCGATCGGCGGACCGAACGTGATGGTGAAGTCGCCGTTCTCGTCGATCGGAATCCTCCGGTCGTCGAAGGCGTCGTCACCGCCGGGCACGTCGTCGGGCGTGTAGTCGCCCTTGATCACCTGAAGGCTCAGATCGACTGTGCTACCCCGATGTCCACGCACGATGTAGGTGCCGTCGGGCTCCACGTCGGCGTGGTAGTAGAGCGTGTCCGGGTTGTCGAGCCCCATCTTCGTCGACGGCCCCGTCGAGGTGATGAAGTTGGGGTGGCTCTTCTGCCGGGAACGCACCAACTGCACGATCGCCGCGATACTGCCTGCCAGGTAGTCGTATCCTTCGGCGAGGTCCTGCTCGGATTCCACGAATCCGGCTGACGCGATGAGTTCTTCGGCCTCGGCTATCGCATCGGTCAGAGGACGCGTCACATCCACCGGACGCTGCACTCCCCCATCAGTCGCAGATTCGCTCATAGCCAGGTATCGCCTCCGGTCCAGGTGAGAAAGTTCTCCAGCTCGGCTTGCGCGGGTGTCACGCGCGGGTGCTCGGTGGACAGGTAGCCACCCCGGTAGAAGAGCAACGGCTTGTCCTGCAGTACATCTCCGAGTGTCTTCACGCGACCGATCACCACATGATGGTCACCGCCGTCGGTGACCTGCTCGACATCGCACTCCGCCCAGGTCAGTCCGTGCCGGATGACCGGCAGTCCACCGGGCGAGGGATCCCAGGTGATGGTGCGGAACTTGTCGTCACCGGGTGCGCCGAAAGCGGCACTCACATCCTGCTGCCGGTTGGACAGGACGTTGACGCAGAACGTGCCGGTCTCCTCGATGACCTTCCAGCTCCGCGACGTCTTCATCGGGCAGAACAGTACGAGCGGCGGGTCCAGGGACAGGGCGACGAAGGACTGGCACGCGAAGCCGACCGGACCGCCTTCGGCGTCGAGTGTCGTGATGACGGTGACGCCCGTGCAGAACTGTCCCATGGCAGTGCGGAACTGCCGAGAGTCGAAGTCGGCGGAACCGTACGGTGTGTGAGCCATCGGTGTCCCGGTCATCTCAGCTGAACCCGACGGTGAAGTCGTGACCCCACAGGCTCACCGCGGTACTCTCCCGCGCGACCCACTTGCCGTCGTCGACGGTTCTGCCCTCGCAACCGAATTCGACGTCGAAGCCGCCCGGGGTCTTCATGTAGAAGGAGAGCATCAGGTCGTTGACGTGCCGGCCGAGCGTCGCCGACATCTTGACCTTCTTACGCAGAGCCCGGTCGAGACAAAGCCCGACATCGTCGGAGTTCTCGACCTCGAGCATCAGGTGCACGATCCCGGTGCTGTTGGGGATCGGCAGGAAGGCCAGCGAGTGATGGCGCGGATTGCAGCCGAGGAAGCGCAGCCACGGTGACTCTTCACCTTCCTCACGGCCGACGGCCTGCGGAGGCAGACGCATCGAGTCTCGGAGCTTGAAGCCCAGCACATCCCGGTAGAACTCCAGGGCGGCCTTGTCGTCCTCGCAGGTCAGCACGACGTGCCCGAGTCCCTGCTCCTCGGTGACGAAGCGATGGCCGTACGGACTGACCACGCGCCGATGCTGCAGCGCCACACCGTGGAATACCTCCAGGGTGTTACCCGCGGGGTCGTCGAAGACGATCATCTCGACGACGTTGCGGTCGGCGAGTTCCTCGTCCTTGCCCTCCCGGAAGATCACTCCGGCGTTCGACAGACGGTCACGAACCTCTTGCAGGGCTTCGGCGTTCGCGCATTCCCAGCCCGACGACGACAGGCGGTCGTGGGCGCCGGGCACGATGACCAGGCGGGCCGGGAAGTCGTCCATGCGAAGGTACAGCGCACCTTCGGTGAGCCCCTTGCCCTCGACCATGCCGAGCACCTTCAGGCCGTACTCACGCCAGGCATCGACGTCGGTGGCCTCGATCCGCATGTACCCCAGTGAGCGGATCGGACAGTCGCGCTCGCTCATCTCATGTCTCCTCAAGTCTTCGTGTACCGGACGGGACTCTCGCCTGCCGGAACCAATTGCCGCTCCGCAGCGGACCCGACTCCACGGAGCGCGCCGCAGGCGAATCGTCGTGGATTCGTCCGTGCGGCACGCTCCGCGGAGATCATCGGGTCATCACACCATGCTGTCGCCGATCGGAATACCGAACTCGCCGTTGCCGAATGCGACGTAGGCACGCTCGGGATCGTTGGCCGCGTGGACCCGTCCGCCGTGCGCATCGCGCCAGAAGCGCTGGATCGGCGAATCCACGTTGAGGGCACCGCCACCCGAGTTCTCGAACAGCGTGTCGATCGCGCTGATGGACCGTGCGGTGGCACGCACCTGATCGCGACGAGCCGCCAGCCGCAACTCCATCGGGATCTCCTCACCGGCGAGGATCAGGTCGTACTCGGCCTGCAGGTTGCCCGACAGCTGACGCCACGCGGCGTCGATGTCGCTTGCCGCACCGGCGATCCGGACCTTGGCGAACGGATCGTCCTTGGACTTCTCGCCGGCGTAGGCGGCACGGACGCGCTTGCCCTGGTGCTCGACGTGCGCGTGGTACGCACCGTAGGCCATGCCGACGATCGGCGCCGAGATCGTGCTCGGATGGATGGTCCCCCACGGCATCTTGTAGACCGGAGCCGTGTTGCGCTCGAGTCCCGGGCTGCGGTACTCGGCCATGGTCCGCATGCTCAGGACACGATGCTGCGGGACGAACACGTCCTTCACCTGGATGGTGTTGGAGCCGGTTCCCTTGAGGCCCACCACATGCCACACATCCTTGATGGTGTAGTCCTCGCGCGGGATCAGGTAGCTGACGAAGTCCACCGGCTTTCCGCGCTTCATCACCGGACCACCGACGAACACCCAGTCGGCGATCTCACAGCCGGACGAGAAGGCCCAGTTGCCGTTGACCTTGTAGCCACCGTCGACGACCTCACCCATGCCCATCGGCGCATACGACGAGGAGATCCGAACCGACGGGTCCTTGCCCCAGACATCCTCCTGCGCCTGCTGCTCGAAGAGCGCGAGGTGCCAGTTGTGGACGCCGATGATGCCGCCGACCCAACCGGTCGACCCACACGCGGTGGCAAGCCGGCGGACGGCCTCGTAGAAGGTCACCGGATCGACCTGATAGCCACCCCACTGCTCCGGCTGGAGCAGCCTGAAGAAACCGGCACCCTCCAGACTCGACACCGTCTCTTCCGGGATGCGGCGAAGATCCTCGGTCTGCTGTGCACGCTGCTCGATCTCCGGCAGCAGTGCACTGATCTTCTCCAGGACCTCTTCGGCCGCTTCGCTCCGTTCATTAGCTGGCATCTCGCCCGCTCCTCATCGTTGCTCGACGACCACGGTGGTCGCCCCTGGTTCTTGTTCGATCTTGAGATTAGAACACGTTCTCATTTATGTCGAGCACTGGGCCTTTGTGCCCATTTCCTGGCCCGATCTCCCACGCCGGTGCCGATCGTCTCCGCATTTTTGTAACATGTTCTAGTATTGCGAGTGAGGCGATTCGCATCGAACGAGCGAGTCACGCGCCAGATGACAGGAGTGACGGATGTCAGTGACACCCGAGACGATGAACGGCAGCCCGACGCCGTCCGGCGACGACGTGGACGTGCGCGAGATCGACACCGGAGCACCTCCCACCCGGTTTGCACGCGGTTGGCACTGCCTGGGGTTGGTGGACGAGTTTGCCGACGGCAAACCCCACTCGGTACAGGTCTTCGGCACCAAACTCGTGGTCTGGGCCAGTGAGGCCGACAGCGAGGCGAGCGGCCCGAACGTGAGCGGGAACGTCAAGATCAACATCCTCGACGCCTATTGCCGCCACATGGGCGGCGACCTGTCGCAGGGCAGCGTCAAGGGCGACAACGTGGCATGCCCCTTCCACGGTTGGCTGTGGAAGGGCAACGGTCGGTGCGCAGGCGTGCCGTACGCCAAGCGGAATCCGAAGTTGGCCAAGACCCGCGCATGGCCCGCCATGATCCGCAACGGTCAGGTGTTCGTCTACAACGATCCCGAGGGCAACCCCCCGCCCGACGAGTGCATCATCCCGGAACTCGGCGAGTTCGGCTCCGACGAGTGGACCGCGTGGACCTGGAACCGCATCGTCATCGAGGGCTCCAACTGCCGCGAGATCATCGACAACGTGGTCGACATGGCGCACTTCTACTACGTGCATTTCGCACTGCCCGACTACTTCAAGAACGTCTTCGAGGGCGAGGTCGCGGCGCAGTACATGAACTCGCACGGCCGCCCGGATGTCACGCTCGGCACCAACTACGGCGACAGCCGCCTCGAGTCGATCGCCGCCTACTACGGCCCTTCCTACATGCTCAACCCGATGGTGCAGTACTACGGCGGCTACGCGGTCGAGACCATCCTGACCAACTGCCACTACCCGATCGACGAGAACTCGTTCGTACTGATGTACGGCGTCATGGCCAAGGTGCCCGACGGACTCACCAGCGAGCAGGCCGCCAAGATGGCCCAGAAGATCTCCTCGGGCGTCGAGGTCGGCTTCCTCCAGGACGTCGAGATCTGGAAGAACAAGACCCGCATCGACAATCCGCTGCTGGTCGAAGAAGACGGGCCGGTGTACCAGCTGCGTCGCTGGTACGAGCAGTTCTACGTGGACCGCGACGACGTCAGCGACGAGATGACGCAGCGGTTCGAGTACGAGATCGACACCGCCAAGGCCCTGGAGAGCTGGGGCGTGGAGATCCAGGAGAATCTCGAGCGCCAGAAGCGCGACGAGGCACGCAAGGCGGCCTCCGAGAGCGACACCGCGCAGAAGGCCGAGGTCTGACGATGACCCGCGCGGTCGAGCGTGACGAGACCACCGGTGCACGGGGCTGGGCGAAGGCACCCGACGTGCACGATGATCCCGAGCGCTCGGCCGCCGTCCGGGCGGCCACCCGACGCGATCGCGACCACTATCTGCGCGGCGGCATGCGCGAGATCGAATGCCGCAGCTGCCATGCGTGCGTGATGGTCAAGAAGACCAGTGCCTTCCACACCAGCGTGCAATGGAACGCTGCGGCGCGGGCCCGCTGCAACGAGCTCGAACGCGACCAGTCCAGCGGCAATCCGCTGCTGCCCGGCGCGATGATGCCGACCTGCCCCCGGCTCTCGGCGAGCATCGACCACGGCGTGGCCGAGGGCATCATCCCCCGGGAGTCCCCGGACGAGGACCCCGACGGCTATTGGTGAGCCGACCCCCGTTCACCGCATCCCCGTTCACCGAATTCCCGGTCACCGGGGTGTGGTCGGTTACAATTCGTCACAGTGACAACTTCTGCCCCAGGGGACACCGCTCGACATCCAAACCCTGAGACAACACGCACATCGTCGGTCACTGTGGTGACATGCAGATTCTTCGAGATCGTGTGGTGGGCCTGATACTCGCCGCAAGTGTGATGATCGGTCTGTCGTTCGCATCGCAGGCTCCCGCCGTCGCCGACACCGGTTCCTCCTCGGGTTCCGGGTCCGGTTCGGCCGACATCTATCTGCCCGTCTCCACCCCCGCCGGGGTGCAGGCACTCTCGGCCGCGTCCACCCAACTCGGCAAGCCCTACAAGTGGGGTGGGACCGGCCCGAACTCGTGGGACTGCTCCGGGCTCGTCCAGTGGGCCTTCGCGACCGCGGGGATCCGCCTACCCCGCACGAGTCAGCAACAGGCGCACGTCGGCCACGCCATCCCGAGTTGGGCCCTCGCCCCCGGCGACATCATCATCTTCTGGCGCGACGCGAGTCATGTCGGCATCTACGCCGGCTTCGGGCAGGTGTTGAACGCCTACGGACCGAACGGTGTCCCGATCGGCTTCAACGCCCTGTCGCAGATGCCGTCGATCAAGACGATCCGCCGCCTGGGGTGACCTCTTCGGTGGGCGCATCGGCGACGACCGGCCGGCGTTGTGGTCTGCCACGCCGGTCAACGGCCTCGACGATCATCACCGCGGCCACCACCACGCTCACCACCAACACACCGATGGGACCGTAGGCCGGCGAGAGCAGCGGGGTCGACGAATCCAGCGCCTCGTTGACCCGGGCATCGAACAGGTGACCGGCCGGATCGGCGAGAACGACGACCGCCGTGCCGAAGCTGACGGCACACGCGATCGCGATCGCTGCGAGTGTCACCCAGCGCACGCGTGGCTGCCACCAACCGATGGCCGCGAACAGCACGATCACCGCGCCGAGGACCACCGTGATCAGCCCGGGACGCAGGGTGTGTTCTTCCAGGAATGCCACATCCTCGGGTTGGGCGCCGGGCACCGACACACGGCCGAGTCCGCTGACCGACGGGCGCACGCCCTCATCGGAGCGGCCCCAGGGCACAAGACTGAACGCGACCACGAGCAACCCTCCGACAAGCGCGAACGGCCACGTGAATCGTCGCAGGACTTCGAATGCACCCCGGGCTGTGGTCATTCCTCCAGACTGCCATGTGGCCAGAACGGATCGCGGCCCGTCAGCCCCGCCAGACGCTCGGCGAGCGGCGCGTCGTCGGGAACCTCGACCACCGGTCCGAACATGCCCTCACGCTCACTCTGCGGGCGCGCCGGATGGTGGAAATCGAAGACGGTCTGCAACACGTCGTCGGGAAGATCGGGCTCCACGCCGATCGACCGGGCCACATCCCAGCCGTGCAACACGACCTCCGACACCGCGACGGTCCCCAAGAGCTCCGCGGGTGCATCCACCCCACCCGCCCGGGTCATGCCGCGCCATGCCTCGGGGTCCTGCCAAGCGACGACGAGGTCTCCCAGGGTCCGGCGCAGCTCGGCCCGCCAGTTGGGCGGCAACACCATCGCGGACAGGTCGGGAGCGGTTGACGTGTTGGGCCCCAGATCTTTTCGGGCGGCGGCGGCGAACGCGACGCTGAGGCCGACGACGTGAGCGAGTAACTGTCCCAGGTCGATGTCGTCGCACGGCGTCGGCCGGTCGAGTTGGTCGTCGGTGATCTTCGCGGCGAGACCGATCATCGCGTCGGCCGCCGTGGCGAGCTCGGCCGCGTGGGTGACGTCTGTGGATGGCATGGGGGCTCCTCTGGGTGTCGATGACGTCCTCTGTCGAGATGGACCGCGCCGTCACCGAGAATTCATCGGTGTCCCGGGAATCCCGGCATGTCGGCGATGATTTTGCGCGACGCTGGTGGTCAGCAGAGATGTACGTCGTGAACATCTGGTGAGAGGACTGACGATGAGCGACTATGCGGCGCCGGTGGGCGCCCCGATCTGGTTCGACCTGATGAGTAGTGACCCCGCGAAGGCCGCGGACTTCTATCAGGCGATCTTCGGCTGGGAGGTCGAGGGACCACCCCGCGAGGAGTTCGGCGGCTATCAGAATTTCGTCAAGAACGGTAAGCGCGTCGCCGGGTTGAGCCCGTACATGGCCGAGGCCGGCGGACCGCCCAACGTGTGGTCGGTCTACCTGCACACCGACGACCCGGCAGGCACCGTGTCCGCGGTCGAGAAGGCGGGCGGCAGCATCATGGTGCCGCCGATGGACGTCGGCGACGAGGGCACCATGATGGTTGCCGTCGACACCGCCGGCGCGGTGATCGGATTCTGGAAGCCCAATCAGCACAAGGGATTCAGCGAATGGGGCGAGCACGGCACGCCGTATTGGTTCGAGTCCCAGAGCAAAGACTACGAGAAGTCACTGGAGTTCTACACGTCTGTCATCGGTGCGCGGATCGAGCCGGTGGGCACCGGCGGCGATCCCGATGCCGTCGGACCGGACGCCTACGGTCAGGTCTTCATCGGCGACAACTCGTACTCGGGCATCATGGATGCCGCCAAGATCCACCCGCCCGAGGTGCCGTCGTTCTGGCAGGTCTACATCACGGTCGACGATGTCGCGGCAACGGTGAAGCAGGCAGAGTCGTTGGGCTCCAAGATCCTCATGCCCGGCGAGGTGACCCCGTACGGCACGCTCGCGGTGATCACCGATCCGCTCGGGGCCATCTTCTGTCTCGGACATCCGCCGGCCGGGATGTAGACCACCGATCGGCGACGGCCGATCCGACCGCCCGACCGACGTGGTCCGCCGGTCCCACTCAGCGAAAGGCTGGTGGAACTCCTCACCGACACGGTGATCGGATGTGCCCTGAACACATCTGAGTCCGCCGTGCCGCGAGTCGTCGACCCGCGGCACGGCGGACGTCTCACCTCACGGGAGTAGAACATGACCGACACCCGCCACGGCCGCAGGACCATCGCACCGGAACCCGTGTCCCGATCGACGGTGCAGGCGCCCTGATGGCGTACGTGATCACCCAGAATTGCTGCAAGGATGCGGGCTGTGTGGCTGTCTGCCCGGTGGACTGCATCCGCCCGTCGGAATCGGCGGCATCCGGCGACGGACCACAGATGCTCTTCATCGATCCGGACACCTGCATCGACTGCGGCGCCTGCTACGACGAGTGCCCGGTGGACGCCATCTACGCCGACACCGACCTGCCGCCCGAACTCGAACCGTTCGGTTCACTCAACGCCGAGTACTTTCGCCGACACCCACTGGAACCCACTGCGTTTCACCCGATCTCACAGCACCCGGCGGTGCCCGGGGGCAGCCTGCGGGTGGCGATCGTCGGCGCCGGGCCGGCGGCCTGTTACGCCGCGACCGAACTGCTCACGGTCGGAGGGGTCGAGGTGGAGATGTTCGAACGCCTCCCGACCCCTTTCGGTCTCGTCCGCTTCGGCGTCGCCCCGGACCATCAGAAGACCAAGTCCGTGGTGCAGATCTTCGACCGCGCATTCACCAACAACCGCTTCTCGTGTCATCTCAACGTGTCCATCGGGGACAAGATCGATCACGACGATCTGCTCGCCCACCATCACGCGGTCATCTATGCCGTCGGCACCCCGGGCGCCAAGGACCTCGACATCGACGGCAGCGGACTCGACGGTCACCACGCCGCAGGGGATTTCGTCGGCTGGTACAACGGGCACCCTGACCACGCGGAGACCACTTTCGATCTGAGCGGCAACCGGGCGGTGGTCATCGGCAACGGCAACGTCGCCATCGACATCGCGCGTGTTCTCCTGATGGACCGGGATGCCCTCGAACGCACCGACATCGCCCAGCATGCAGTCGACGCACTCGCCGACAGTGCCGTCGAAGAGGTCGTCCTCGTCGGACGTCGTGGGCCGCGCGACGCGGCATTCTCGGTCGGCGAGTTCCTGGCACTCGGGCATCTCGACGGTGTCGACGTCGTCATCGACAGTGACGAACTCGAGGACCGTCCCGACGACGACGTGGAGACCGCGGCAAAGCTCGCTGCCGCGCGCGACTACGCCGCCCGACCGACGGTGGCCGGCCACAAACGCATCGTCTTCCGTTTCCGGACATCGCCGACCGCCCTTCGGGGCGGCGATCACGTCGAGTCGATACTCCTGTCCCCCAACGTATTCGACGAGAGCGGCGCCATCGTCGCGGACGACACCGATCACGAGCAGCTCGACACCCGTCTCGTCTTGCGCTCCATCGGCTACCACGGTCGACCCGTCGATGCACTGCCCTTCGACGAGTCCCGTGGCGTGATACCGAACGAGGGCGGACGAGTCACCGACGACACCGGTGCGCCCATTCCCGGTCTCTACGTCACCGGCTGGGCCAAGCGTGGTCCCCGTGGGGTCATCGGCACCAATCGAGCATGCGCCGAGGAGACTGTCGCCGGACTCCTCGCCGATCACGACGCCGGAGTTCTCGGACGTGACGTCGGCGATCACGATGCGCTGACGGCCACCATGGCCGAGCGCGGCGCCGACCCGATCGACTGGCCCGGATGGCGGGCCATCGATGCCGCCGAGCGGGCACGCGGCGCCGAAACAGGTAGGCCACGGATCAAATTCGTGACCATCGAGGACATGCTGAGCGCAGCGGCCGGCTGATCGGGCAGGCCATGCAGACGGGGCGCCACCTCCGCATCGCGGTGGTGGCGCCCCGATCTGCATCTCCCGGCTACATCTGCGCCCAGACGGTCTTGGACTGCAGGTAGGTCTCGATACCGGCCTTCCCGGCCTCGTATCCCCAACCGGACTGCTTGTATCCACCGAACGGCATCGAGTGGTCGAACTGCAATTGGCAGTTCAGCCCGATGGTGCCGGCCTTGATCTCCTTGGCCAGCCGATGTGCGCGAGCGAGATTCGACGTCCAGACGGTGCCGGCCAGGCCGTACGCGGTGTCGTTGGCCAGTGCGATGGCCTCCTCCTCGGTGTCGAACGGCAACACCGTGACGATCGGACCGAAGATCTCCTCCTGGAACAGTCGGCTCGTGGAGGGGTTCACGTTGGTCGCCACCGTCGGGTGGACGAAATAGCCCTTACGGTCGAGACGGTGGCCGCCGGTGACCAGGTCCACGCCTTCGGAGCGTCCCTGCTCGAGATAGCCCATGACCCGCTTCAGCTGCTTCTCGCTGATCAGCGGACCGATCATCGCGCCCTCGTCCTGCGGACCGCCGAGAAGGAGGTTGTTGGCGACCACCGAGATTCCCTCCACGACGCGCTCGTAGACGCTGCGCTGCGCGAAGATCCGCGATCCCAACATGCACACCTGGCCGGAATGCAGGAAGCACCCGAACCCCGCCATGGCGATCGCCGTGTCCAGGTCGGCGTCGTCGAAGATGAGTACCGGGGATTTGCCACCCAGTTCCAGGGTCACCTTGTTCAGATTGCTCACCGCGGAGGCCTGCACGATCTCCCTGCCCACCTCCGTCGAGCCGGTGAACGCCACCTTCTCGACATCGGGGTGCGCCGTGATCTGCGCGCCTGCGGTGTGCCCGTATCCGTTCACCAGGTTCACCACACCGTCCGGGACACCGGCCTCGGAGAGGATCCTGGTGAGGACGAGCGCCGAGAGTGGTGTTTCCTCAGCGGGTTTCACCACCGTGCTCGATCCCGCCGCGAGAGCGGGAGCGAGCTTGGCGCAGAAGTTGAACACCGGCCCGTTCCACGGGAAGATCAGCCCGACCACACCGTACGGTTCGCGCAACGTGTAGGCGTGCATGTGCGATTCCACGCCGGTCAGCCCACCGGTGTTCACGTCCCGGGCGATGCCGTCGATCTTGGTGCACCACCCCGCGTAATAGCGGAACCACTCCGAGCCGACCTTGGTGATGGTCTGCGCCTGGATCGGCGGTATCCCGGTGTTCAGGGACTCCAGATCCGCGAGCAGTTCGGCGTTCTCGTCGATCAGGTCCGCGACCTTCCACAGCACCTTTGCCCGCTCGTAGTCGGCCATGCCCGACCAGACCTTGGCGTCGGCCGTCTCCTTGGCACGCGCGACCGCGGCGTTGATGGCATCCGGCCCGGCGTCGGTGAACTCGGTGATCGGCTCCTCGGTGACCGGGTCGACGATGGGAATCACGTCGCCCGTTCCCGGTATGCCCCGGATCTCGTCCAGCACGGACTGCACCGTCATGGTTAATCCCTTCATTCGTCGTGGTGTTCGCATCGCCCGATTCCTCGGGCCGCTCCGGCGAGCGTCGTGCACACCTCATGGCCTGTCCAGCAGGCGTCTCGGTGGTCGGGAGCGCACTTGTCACCAGCTCTGACGGCCGGGATCCCACTGCGCGGGACAGTCCTTCGACCGGGGTACCCGGCACACTAACGTCGCCACGGCACGGGTCCCAGACGCCTGTGCGACCTGCTCGACCGTCGCTGAAGGGCCAGGAGGTTTCTGTGAATCTGCAAGCGCCGCCGCTGACCGACATCGCGTTGGCCGAGGCGGAAGCCGATGCCGCCGACGCCGAGGCGGCTGCCGCCCGCGCACATGCTGACGCCGCCCGGGCACGCGCGAATCTCGAACGCCTCCGCCGGGATTCGACGACGCCGGACGCGACCGGCTCGGTCGAGACGGACTCCGAGTCCACGCCCGTCGAGGAGCTCGCGCCCGTCGAGAAGGACCCGCCGAACGATACGGGAGAAGAACAGGATTCGGCCGTCCGCGTCGACGATGCCGAAACCGACGGGTCCGTCGAGTCGAATGATGCGAAATCGTCGACGGCTCCACAGGCCTCGCGCACAACGGACTCCGCCAACCGCACCGGCCGCATCCGTCGCATGACCGCCGCGGTGCGTCGGTCGGTCCGGATCGCGCGACCGGGCAAACGTGGCCTCCTCGTGGCCGTCATGTCACTGGTCGCCATCGCAGCTCTCGCGGCGACCGGCTACATCGGCTGGAACCATCGGCAGGCCGGCGCGGAGAGCGCACGGGCGGAGGCCTTCTCGGCGGCGGCGGATCGAGGGGTCACCACCATCACCTCCCTCGACTACCGGAACGCCAAACGTGACGTGCAGCGCGTACTCGACCAGTCCACGGGTGCCTTCTACAACGACTTCAAAGGCCGCGCCGATGATTTCGCCTCGGTGATCGAGCAGTCCAAGGTCACCACGAAGGGCAAGGTCACCGCGTCGGCGGTCGAATCCGTCGTCGACGATCAGGCCGTCGTTCTGGTGTCGGCCAGCTCCGATGTCACCAATGCGGCAGGAGCCCAACAGGAACCACGAACCTGGCGACTCCGGGTCACCGTGACAGATGCCGACGGAACGATGAAGATCTCGAAGGTGGATTTCGTACCATGACCACGACCCGAGCAGACCACTCCGACATCGCAGGCGACGACTCGTCCACCGTCGACGACACCGTCGCGACCGAGGACACCGCCACGACAGACATCCCCATCGCCGCACCGGAGACCGCGGACGGTGAGGGTACGCGCCCGCCGCTGTGGCGCCGACTTGCGAGAAGTGTTCGCCATCGTCTGCGTGGCCGTTTCGTGCCCGTCGCGGTCGGCATCCTGATGATCGCCGCACTCATCGCAGCGGCCACCGCCTACCTCACGATGTATCGCGGCGACAACGCGACCCGCGACGGGGCCGCCCGAGACGTCGTGGGTGCGGCCAACGACGGAACCGTTGCGATCCTCTCTTACTCGCCGAAATCCCTCGACGCCGACTTCACCGAGGCCAAGACCCACCTCACCGGCCAATTCCTGACGTACTACAAGGAATTCACCGCCAAGGTGGTCAAACCCGCGGCCACCGAGAACGGCGTCGACACCAAGGCGCAGGTCGTGCGTTCGGCGGTATCGGACCTGTCCCCCGACAACGCCCAGGTCTTGGCGTTCGTCAACCAGACGACCAGAAGCAAGACCAAGCCGGAACCCGAACTGACGTCGAGCAGCGTACGGATCTCCTTGCAGAAGGTCGACGGGAAGTGGCTGATCTCCTCGTTCGATCCGGTGTGAGGCCCGCCGGTCGCACGGCCGTCCACGACGCGTCGCAACCCGACCACCCGCCACCGCCGGTCCCGCGGCCGTCCCACCATGCGTAGCTACTCGACCGCCCACTACCGCCGGTCCCGCGGCCGATCCCACCACGCGTGCCAACTCGACCACCCACTACCGCCGGTCCCACGGCCGATCCCACCACGCGTGGCCACTCGACCACCCACTACCGCCAGTCCCATAACCGATCCCACCACGCGCAGCAACCCGACCGCCCACTACCGCCAGTCCCATAACCGATCCCACCGCGCGTGGCCACTCGACCGCCCACTACCGCCAGTCCCATAACCGATCCCACCGCGCGTGGCAACCCGACCGCCCACTACCGCCGGTCGAGTAGCCACGCGCGAACGCAGTGAGCCCGAGGCGTATCGAGACCCTCCGCACACCGCTGCGTCTGACCGACGATCACGATGGGCACATCAGCTCGGTACGCCCGGCGGCTCGGGACAGCTCGATCAGGGAAGACACCCCGTCGGCCGGACGGGCAACCCGCACGACTCACCGCTCAGCGCGGGAGCTCACGAATCGCGGCGGCGGTGTCGAGATCCTCGTACGCAACCGAATAGCGATGTGCGAGAGCAACTGCGATGTCGGGACGTTGCCACAGATCGCCTGCGCTGGCGGTACACAACCAGAGGGTCAACCCGTGTGCCACCGACGCGCGGTAACCGAGGTCGATCTCGGCAGCACTCGGCAGCTCGGCCGCGGGGAGGTCGAGTGCCGATCGGTACTCGTCGAGCAGTGCCGACTCGTGACGCCTGCGGTCATCGACGGTGAGCGCACCCTGCAAGAAGTATCCCAGGTCCAACGACCAGTTCCCGCTTCGTGCCACCTGCCAGTCGAGGAATCCGACGTCTCCGTCGTCGAGGACATAGGTGTTGCCGATGTGCGGGTCGCCGTGTAGCAGGGTACGTGGCATGACGGTCAGCGACCGGATGTAGGGCTTCCACACGTCGTCGAGGAGCTGATGGATCGTCAACGACCGCACCGCATCCGGGATGCTCTCGCCCAATCGCTCGTATGCCTCCGGCAGCGGCGCGATCTCCATCCCGCCCCACGGCACGAACGGTTCGAGCCATCCGAGCGCTGGGTGATCGCGGTGCCGGTGTCCCCAATAGCGGCCGTGCAGTCTTCCGAGCCCTCGCACGCCCGCGGCAGCCTGTTCGGGAGTCAGCGGACGTGTCGCGTCTCGCGGTTGCGCCCCACGAGCGCTGATGTCCTCCATGACCAGCACGAAGTCGTAGGACGATTCGTCGATCAGCGCCGAGTACACCTGTGGGTGCTCGAGCGGCAGGTCCACGCCCGACCGAAACAGGTTGGGCTCGTGGAACATACCG
Source organism: Gordonia sp. CPCC 206044 (assembly GCF_048537895.1). Taxonomy (NCBI): domain Bacteria; kingdom Bacillati; phylum Actinomycetota; class Actinomycetes; order Mycobacteriales; family Gordoniaceae; genus Gordonia; species Gordonia sp. CPCC 206044. Next base: position 86,143 of record NZ_JBCLVL010000015.1, on the reverse strand, counting down.
CTGGTCATTCGGATGAGTTCCTTGTGGTCGGGGTCGGCCGCCTTGACGAAGACCGTCTCCGGGCCACTACCGATCGCGTAGGTCAGGCGCAGTCGCGCACGACGATTCGTTCCGTCGTCGCGCAGATCGACACTCACCGTGTCGACCACGACGCCTGGATGGTGCGCGGCCAGCACCTGACTCATCCAGGCCGGCGTCATCTGCTCCCAGTCCTTCGGCAACGCCTGAGTGTCGACGGTCATCGATCCCCTCTCGTAGTGGTCACCGACGTCATCGGGGCAGCAACCCCTGCCACGATGACGCACGGCCGGTGCGCGTCAGATCGGACTGCCGGTAGGCCGTCCCGTCACTCGCGACGTAACTACCGTCCGAGGGGTTGTACTGCGCTGCTGCGACACCCGGTTGCTGTGCGCCGGTGCTGTGGGACGACGACGGCGTGACGCCCTGCCGGATCAGATTCGGGTCCCGCGGATACGGCCCGAGCACCGGTTGGTTGCGCGCCAACGGCACGTACTTCTCGTCGCTGTTGCACATGGCCGCGGTCGGCGCCCGCTTCCCGGGGTGGTTGGCGCACGGGATGTTGCGTACGCCCCGCACGCCGATCGGGCTCGACTGCGGCAGTTTGCAGTACAGGTCGTTCGGTGTGTCGATCATCGAGGTGTCCTCCGGCGGCCGCCACTTGGAGGGAGGCAGGAACCCGACGGTGCAGGCCGGCGGATCGGAGACACCACTGATGCGGAAGTCGCCCAGACCCCACTGTGTCCCGTTCCGATTGGGTTGTACCGCCTGGATCATCGAGATCGCCGGGGGCAGCAACACCAGGATCTGCTCGAGACCTGCGTTGTAGGTGACGGCGAGTTGCCCGACGGTGGTGATGTTGGCCAGCAGCACCGGCAGGGTGAGTTTCACGGAGTCCAGGGTCTTGGTGACCTCGTCCGCAAAGCCCGGACCGGACGCGAGGAGACGCCGGACGTCGGGGGTGTTGGTGACCAACTGGTCGGTGACCCCGTCCAGACTCGACGTCCACATCCGTATGGCGTCGGCGCTGCGTACCTGGGAGTCGACGAGCGGCACCGAATCCCCCAGCAGGGTTGCGGTCTGTCCGCCGACGTCGTTCATGCTCGCCGCCACCGTCGACGACGAGTTCAGCAGGGACTGCAGATCGTAGCCCTGACCGCCGAGGCTCTTGTTGAGTTCGTCGACGAGACCGAACAGTTGATCCTTGGGGATACTCGTGACCAGACCGTTGAGCTTCTCCAGCATCGGGGCGACGGGCTGGGGCACACTCACCGTGTCCGACGCGATGACCGAGCCATCGCGCAGATACGGGCCGCTGTCCGTGCGTGGTCGCAACTCGACGTACTGCTCGCCGACCGCGGACATGCTCCGGATGCTCGCGTGCAGGTCTGCGGGAATCCTCTCGTCGCTGTCGATCGACAACGTGGCTCGAATCCCTTTGTCGGTCAACGCCACATCGGTGACCTTGCCGACATCGACCCCACGGTAGGTGACGTTGCCGAACCGGTAGAGACCGCCGGTCTGTGCGGCGTCGAGGGTCACCGTGATCCGCCCGATACCCAGCTGCGTCTGCACCTGCATGTACGAGAACAGCATCATCCAGGTGGCGATGATCGCCAACACGGTGAACACGACCAGCTGGGCACGGGCGAGTTTGGACAGGATCATCGGCCACCTCGTCGGGTTTTCGACACCGGGCCGAAGAGCGGATCGTGTGTGGGCTGACGCTGATAGCCCGGGTCTCCCGGTGCGAACGGCACCACCGCATCCGGATCCCCGAGAGCCGTGCCCAGCAGCAGTTCGCGACGCAGGCGGGGCACGGTCAGGTCCACGGTGGCGTGCAGATTGATGTAGTCACCCCGCACCGCACGGTCGATCACGCTCTGGCCGTAGGGGAACACGGTCGCGTACGCGATCGCCGAGTCGATCCGCGGCCCGATGTCGGCAAGCGACCGCAGCGTCGGTTCCAGGTGACGCAGATTGGCCACCAGGTCCGACTGGACCTGGTCGACGACACCGGTCGTCGTGTTGCTGAACACCCGGAGGCGGTCGAGTGCTGTGGTGATCTGCGGCAGTTGCCCGTTGAGTACGTCGAGCCCCGCGGGCAGCTTACGCAAGGCGTTCTCGATCACCTGATCCTGTGCGGCAAAACCGCCACTGACCCGTCGTGCCTGCGACAGGAGGTCGACGAGGTCGTCCCGCTGCCGGTTGAGGGTGCCGACGAAGGTCGTGAGATTGCCCAGCAGGTCTCGCACATCGTCTTGTCGGCCGTCGAAGCCGTCGTTGAGCGCGCGGATGATTCCACCCAGCTGACCGAGGCCACCGCCGTTGACCACCGACGACACCGAGGCCAGTGTCTCCTCGGTCGATGGGTACGACGACGACCGCCCGAGCGGAATCCTCGCGCCCGGCATGGTCTGTCCGGTCGGAGCCTCGCCGGCCGCGGGGTCGAGGGCGAGATGCATCGATCCCAACAGACTCGTCTGTCCGACCGTTGCGACGGCATTCCCGGGGATCACCGTGCCCTTGGCCAGCCGCACATCGACCTCGGCATGCCAGTCGCGCACGCGCATCGGGCCGACACTGCCCACCACGACATCGTTGATGAAGACAGGCGAATTCTCCGACAGGGTACCGACATCGGCGATCTCGACGGTGATGTGATAGTCACGGTCGGCGGCCCCCACGGTGCCAGGTAACGGCAGAGAGTTCACCCCGTCCCATTGGCATCCGGCGCCCAGCGCCGCGACGGCGCACATCGCCACAGCTGTCCGGATCACCCGTCCGGTACGCGATGGTGTTCTCATCGGCCTCCCCGCCTGCCGGGTAGGAGAAGGTCATGACGGTTCCGCGCAGTCGGGGGTTGGGACTTCCCCGGCTTGAGTGCCTGTTCGGTGTAGATCACGTTGTCGGGGGCCGCCGTCGGACCGAGAACCGGATCGAGCGGCACCGGAAGATAATTGAAGGTCATCATCGGCGCGATCGGGCCGAGGTACTGAGCACACCGGCGGGCGCCTTCGGCCGCGTTCAGGTTCTCGATACTCGCGACCGACGAGCAGATGAACTGCACGGGATTGGAGAAGTTGTTGACGGTGAACACACCCGCCTCCGTCCCGGTGTCCGGGCTGTAGATGTTGTAGAAGTTCGCCATGTTCGTCGGGAACACGTGGAGCAACTGTTCGAGATCCCCGTCGTGGTCGACGAGGTTCTGGGTCACCGCGGCCAGCCGCCGAACCTGCTCGGAAGTCTTGTCCCGGTTGGCCACCACGAATCTCTGCACGTCGCCGACGGCTCGCCCCAGGTTCTTCAGCGCCGCATCGAGATCCGAGCGACTGCCGTCGAGGACGGCCGACAGGCTGGCGAGGCGATTCTCGAACTGCACGATCTGGGTTCCGCTGTCACGCACCGCGGTCACGAAGGTCTGGATGTTGCGGATGGTGTCGGCGATATTGCCACTGTTCTCGGCCAACAGCTGTCCCACGTCGGAGAGTTCTCCCAGTGCCGCCCCGATCTTCTCCCCGTTGTCGGCGAGCGTGCGACCGCCGGCGTCGATGAAACGTCCGACGGAGCTGCCGTCGGTTCCGTTCTGCGGTCCCAGGTCGGTGGACAATCGAGTCAACTGCGCTTTGACCTCGTCCCATTCCACGGGGACCGCGGTGCGTTCGCGCGGGATCGTCGCACCGTCGGCCAGCACCGGGCCAGATGTCGCGTATGCCGGCGCCAACTGGACGAACCGGTTGGCGACCAGGTTCTGCGCGACGATGATCGCCCGCGCGTCCGCCGGGATCCGCACACCATGCTCGACCTGCATCGTCATCCGGACCGTCTCGCCCTGGGGCTCGATCGACCGGATCGTACCCACCTTGACCCCGGCGACCCGCACGTCGTCACCCTCGTAGATGCCGGTGGTGGTCGCGAAGATCGCGTCGATCGTCGTCGGACGGGTCACCTGGCGGTAGGTGGTGACCAGCCCCGCCACCACGACCAGTGCGAGAACGATCGCGATCACGAGATTTCTTGTGCGCCTGTTCTTCATGATCCGGCCGCCGCTCCGGGGATCGGGAACTTGGCACCAGGTTTGAGCCCGAATGCCTTGTCGATGAACGGCTGTAGCAGCGGCCCGGGCAGCAGATTGGCCACATAGGCCTGATAGAACGGTCCGCTGGACACCGCCTCGCCCTGGGTCTGGGACACCTTGGCGAGCCCGGGTAGTGCCTTCGCGATGTTCTCCCTGTTCCGCTCCAGCATGGCCATCACCGAGTTCATCGCCGTCAGTGTGGGTGCGAGCTGTTTCTCGTTCTCCGCGACCAGCTTCGTCAGCTGCTGGGCCACCGCCGACGTGTTGACCAAGAGAGACGCGATGGCCTGCCTGCGTTGCACGAGAACGTCGAGGAGCATGTTCGAGTTGAGGATCAGCGAGTTGACCCGGTTGGCACGATTCGCGATCACGGCACTGACATCCCCGGTCGCCGCGAGGAGTTGGCGCAGATTGCTGTTGCGTGAATTGATACCGCGGGACAGTTCGGCCAACCCGTCCACGGTCGGGCCCAGGTCGGGGGCGACGTCGGTCATCGTCTTCGACAGTGTGTCCAGCGACTTGTTCAGCGACACCGTGTCGATGCCACCGGCGTTGGTGGTCAGGTCGTTGACCGCATCATTGAGCGAGTACGGAGATGCGGTGCGCGCCACCGGGATCACGTCCGAGGGACCGAGTGTGCCCGGCCCCGACGGTTCCACCGTGACGATCCGCTGCCCGAGCAGGGAGCCGGTGCGGATCTGCACGGCCGTCGTCCGGCCGAGCCTGGTGCTCGTGTTCACCGTGAACGACACCCGCGCATTGCCGTCCACCAGACGCACGTCCGACACCGAACCGACCCGCACACCGGACACCTGCACGTCGGCCCCGCTGGCGAGTCCGGCGGCCTCGGCGAAGTCGGCCTCGTAGGTGACCGATGTGAACCACATCGTCGCCTTGGCCATGTTCAGGCCGACCATCACCGTCATGATGATGAGCGCCACGCCGATGCAACCGAATCGGACGAGACCGGTGCCTCGATATTTGAGCATCTAGTCCGAACACCTCCCGCGCGTCTGTTCGATCCACGGCAGCACCACGACTCGGCCCGACGGGTCCGACACCCGAACGGTCACCGCGCAGACGTAGTACTGGATGAAGTTTCCGTAGGTGCCGGTGCGCACCAGCTTGCGGAAGTTGTCCGGCGCACGCCCGAGTGCCTTGTCGAGCGTCGCCTTGTCGCTGTCGATGGCCGGAGCCAGCCGGGACAGGTGGTCGATGTCCGCCGACAACGGGGGTCGTGCCTCGGTGAGCAGTCCGGCGACCGTCGCCGTGCCGTTGTCCAGGGCGGTGATCGCCGACCCGATCGGGTCCCGCTCCCGTGACAGTCCGCCGATCAGCGTGTCCAGCCGGTCGATGGTGTCGCCGAATCGATCTCGGTCGGCCGACAGCGTCGCCATCACCTTCGTCAGTTGATCGATGAGGTCTTGCACGACCCCGGTGTTCTTGCCCAGCGTGCGAAACAGCGAGGCGCTGCTGGCGAACAGTGTGCGCACATTGCCCCGCTGGCCCTGGAGGACGTTGAGGACCGCGGAACTCAGCGCGTTGACCTGCGAGGGCTCGAGTCCGTCGATGACGGGCTTCAGCCCGCCGAGCAGGACGTCGAGATCCAACGCGGGTGTGGTCCGGCCCGCGGGGATCTCGGCCCCGGCCGACATCATGCCGACGCCCTTGCCTTCCGTCAGTTCGAGATAGCGGTCGCCGACCAGGTTGAGATATCGGACCGCGGCACCGGTTCCGGTCGGCAGGCCGAGGCCGTCGTCGACATCGAATTCGACGCGCACCCGGTTGTCGCCGACGAGGGACACGTCGTCGACCGTGCCCACCCGGACCCCGGCGATGCGAACCGTGTCGCCCGACCGCAGTCCCGATGCGTCGGTGAACACGGCACCGTATCGCGCCGTGCCACCGGACCGGTGATCGCTGAACACCAGCAGCAGGAACGCGCCCACGAGCAGCATCACCGCGGTGAAGGCGCCGAACTTGAGTGTCGTCGAGTCGGGTCTGAACCTCATCGCGGTGTCCCATCCGGAATCGGGCCGAACAACGCCTGCTGAAGACTCTTGACGTTGAGTTCCAACGACTTCCGGTTCGGTGCCGCAGGGTTGGCACCCGTGTCGGCTACGACGTACGGCGGCTTCTCCTGGAACGCGACCGGCAACATCGAGCACTGCGGACCACCGGTGGCCGCCACCTTGGGCAGGTCGTCTGGGTTACGGTACGGCTCGGCACCCCAGAGGAAGTTGGCCGACAGTCCGAGACCCGGTACATCGGCGGGCGGCGACACGGCAAGGTCGGCGAACCCGTTCAGCGAGCACTTCAGCGCCTCGCTGTAGTCGTCGGTCAGCGCCGTGGTCGGGACCAACAGTTTGAGCGCCTTCGCCAGGCGCGCACGGTTGTCACCGAGTACCCGATCACCGACATTCGACAGTCCGATGACGCTGGTCAGGAAGGCATCCAGGTTGTGCTGTTCGGCAACAAGCGTGTCGCTGATCCGGCTGGTGTTGTCCACCGTGCCGAGCAGCGGTTTGGTGGTGTCGCCGTACACCTTGAGCATGTCGGGGGTGTCGCGCATCAGTTTTCGCAAGGCGGGCATACGCGGATTGACTTGGTGCACAAAGCCATTGAAGTCGGTGAGCATCTGCCCGAACTGATCTCCCCGACCGCTCAATGCGGTCGAGAGAGAACTGAGGGCAGCGTTCAGTTCCGCCGGGCGGATCTGCGAGAGCACGTCGGTGAGTTCACCGAAGACGGTGTTGACCTCCACCTCGACCTGTCCGGCCGTCAGCACCTGCTGGTCGTGCAGGCGGTCGGTCGACGGTGTGTCCGGCGTGACGAACTCGACGCTCTTGGCGCCGAACACGGTCGGCGCCGCGATGTGCACGCCGACGTTCGACGGGATCATCGCGAGCTGCTCCGGTTGGATCGCGAGAGTCAGCGTGGCGCTACCCGGCTGGTCGTAGGCGATCCCGGAGACACGACCGACCGTGACACCACGCATCTGCACCTTGGCATCGGGCTCCATCACCAGGCCGGCGCGTGGTGCCACCACGGTCACCGTCGTCGACCGTTTCGTGGCGCCGGTGAACATCGCGGCGGCCAGTGCCACCAACGCGATGACGACCAGCACCATCGTCGCACCGGCCAGTGGCCGGACGATTCCATTTGACGTGTTCATTCCTCAGCCAGACAGGTTGAAGTTGCCGTTGGAGCCGTAGATGGCCAGCGACACCAGCAGGGTCACGGTCACCACGGCGATCAGGGAGGTGCGGACCGCGTCGCCGACCGCCACACCCACACCGGCCGGTCCGCCACTGGCGAAGAAGCCGAAGTAGGTGTGGATCAACAGGATCAGCAAAGCCATCACGAAGGCCTGCACGAAAGACCACACCAGGTCGAGAGGATTCAGGAACGTGGAGAAATAGTGCGCGTACAGACCGCTCGACTGCCCGAGGAGATAGACCGTGGTGAACTGGCATGCCGCGAACGATGCGATCAATGCGATCGCGTACAGCGGCGCGATCACGATCATGCCGGCGGCGATACGCGTGCCGACCACGTAGACGACCGGGTTGATCCCCAGTGATTCCAACGCATCGATCTCTTCGTTGATCCGCATCGCACCGAGTTGTGCGGTCGCACCCGCACCGAATGTGGCGGCCAATCCGATTCCCACGACGACCGGTGCCGCGATCCGCACGTTGATGAAGGCAGAGAGAAAGCCGGTCAGCGCTTCGATTCCGATGTCGCCGAGTGTGCTGTAACCCTGGATCGCGAGCATGCTGCCCGTTGCCAGCGTGAGGAATCCGACGATGATGACGGTGCCACCGATGAGCGCCAGGTTCCCCGCGCCCATACTCGTCTCGGCGATCAGGCGGATCGTCTCGCGACGGTAGTGCAGGGCGGCGTGCGGAACGCTACGCAGCGCGCGGACGTAGAAGATCGCGTGATCGCCCATCCGCCCGAGCAACGACACCGGGCGCTTCACTTCGCGGCGCAGTCTCGGGAAAGCGACACCGGGCGACGGTGTCAGGGACTCGAACTTGGGTAGCGGGATGAGGGACATGCGCTCTCACCCGGCCGACAGTTGGACGCCGATGGCCGTGATCACCACGTTGACGACGAACAGCGCCATGAACGCGTACACCACGGTCTCGTTCACCGCGTTGCCCACCGATTTGGCACCGCCGGACACGATCAATCCTCGGTAGCAGGCGACCACACCGGCGATGAGACCGAACACCAGGGCCTTCACCAGGGAGATGATCACCTCCTGCATACCGGTCAACAGCGTGATGCCCGCCGCGAACGCCCCCGGATTGACGCCCTGGACGAACACCGAGAACACGAATCCACCGCCGATCCCGATGAAACACACCAGGCTGTTCAACAGCAGGGCCACCAAACCCGACGCCAGTACGCGGGGCGTCACCAGGCGCTGCACCGGATTGATACCGAGCACCTCCATCGCCTCGATCTCCTCACGAATGGTGCGCGAGCCGAGATCGGCACACATCGCCGTCGCACCCGCCCCCGCGACGATCAGCACCGTCACCATGGGACCGATCTGCGTCACCGAACCGAATGCAGCACCTGCGCCGCTCAGGTCGGCGGCACCGAGCTCGCGGAGAAGGATGTTCAGGGTGAAGCTGACCAACACCGTGAACGGAATCGCCACCAGCACGGTCGGCAGCAACGACACGCGGGCGACGAACCAGGACTGCTCGATGAACTCCCGCCCCTGGAACGGCCGCCGAAACGCGAACGCGAACGCGTCCGCGCCCATCATGAACAGTCCCCCAACCGCTTTCAGCGGTCCGGCCGAGTAGCGAGCGAGCGTCTCACTCACCCCTCCGGTCGCGCCGGCATGTCGCGCGGAGGTCACCGGCACACCCTTGCGGATCTCAGATCATGCGTGTGCACGTCCACCCCTCTCCCCGGAAATGGTATTCTCACAAACAAGAGTCGGCCATCCGCCGGTGACCTGAAACCACACCGGATCGAAACGTCGGCGGCCGTTGACATCTCGCATTGTTGCGACGATGCGACCGACGAGGGAACAGCCCTCTCGCTCAGTGAGATCAGTCGTTGCCGGGTCGCGGCGCACTTCGCAGACTGGGCCGAAGTGTTCGGTGCCGCAACTGCGCCCGGGCATGACCAGTCCACACAAGTGCAGTCCGCGAGAGGCCATACCTGTGACGAGCAGCACGACGAGCGACGTACGGTACGACCCGTACGATGTCCAGCTCAATGCCGACCCTTATCCCATGTTCAAGGCACTGCGCGAGGAAGCCCCGCTCTATTACAACGAGGAGCACGACTTCTACGCTCTGAGCCGCTATGACGACGTCAACGACGCCCTCATCGACCACGAGACGTTCAGCTCCGCGCGCGGTGCGATCCTCGAACTGATCAAGGCGAACATCGACATCCCACCGGGCGTCCTGATCTTCGAGGATCCCCCGATCCACGACATCCACCGCAAGCTGTTGGCGCGAATGTTCACTCCTCGCAAGATCTTTGCGCTCGAGCCACAGATCCGCGACTTCTGTGCCGCAAGCCTGGACCCGGTGGTGGGGACCGGCAAGTTCGATTTCGTGCAGGACCTCGGTGCGCAGATGCCGATGAAGGTCATTGGCATGCTCCTCGGCATCCCCGAGGAGGACCAGGCATCGATCCGAGACTTCGCCAACGATCAGATGCGCACCGAAGAGGGCAAACCGATGAAGGCCGCCGAGGAAGGCATGGTCTCCGGTGACATCTTCGGCGCGTACATCGACTGGCGCGCCGAACACCCCTCCGACGACATCATGACCGAACTGCTCAACGTCGAGTTCACCGACGAGACGGGCACCGTCCGCAAACTGAGCCGCGACGAATTGCTCACCTATGTCAACGTCGTGTCGGGGGCGGGAAACGAGACCACCACCCGCCTCATCGGCTGGGCCGGCAAGGTTCTCGCCGAACACCCCGATCAGCGCAGGCAGCTCGTCGAGAACCCCGACCTGATCCCGAACGCCGTCGAAGAGCTGTTGCGATTCGAGCCACCCGCTCCTCACGTGGCCCGTTACGTCACGCGTGACATCGACTTCCACGGCAAAACAGTCCCCGAGGGCAGCGTGATGATGATGCTGATCGGGTCGGCCAATCGGGACCACCGACAGTACGCACCCGACGGCGACGTGTTCGACATTCACCGAAATGCCAAGCAGCACCTCACGTTCAGCGTCGGAACCCACTACTGCCTGGGATCTGCACTGGCCCGTCTCGAGGGTCGCATCGCACTCGAGGAGATCCTGAAGCGGTTCCCGGAGTGGGAGGTCGACCTCGGCAACGCATCCCTGTCACCCACCTCGACGGTCCGCGGCTGGGACACCCTGCCTGCGACATTCTGACCCGCAGCCGCGCTGCCTGCCATCACGACAGTCACGAAACAACCTCCGACGCAACGCCTGTGGTGCACACCGCAGGCGTTGCGCCGTTTGAGCCCGAGGAAGGATTCGCATGAAGATCGATGTGAACTTCGGCATCTGCGAGGCCAATGGCCTCTGCGCAGGTGCCGCACCCGAGGTGTTCGACCTCGACGACGACGACAACCTCCATCTCCTCCGCGACACGGTGACGCCCGAGATCGAGGATGGCGTGCAGGCGGCGATTCGCCAGTGCCCCCGACACGCGATCTCGGTCGAGGACTGAGATGTCCACAACAGAACCGGGAGCCGGACGAGCAGCCACCAGCACCGACCGAACAAACGGTGCGGAGGTGGTCTCGATACGCCACGGACTCGCTGCGCTCGTTCGTGGCCACCCGACCGGCAGTGGTGCTGTCGTGTCCGCACTCTCTCACCTCGTCACCCTGCAATACCGTTGGGCCACCGGCGATCCTGTCAACGATCACAGGTCCGACCGCTGAGCGCAACAAAAGACTCCCGTCACCTCGGACGATCACGGTGACGGGAGTCTTTCGTGGTGTCAGTGGCCGGGTGGCTGCCCTGCCCCGGTGTGCTCGCCTACCGACGTACCGTGGGCATGGTCGGCAGCGACGAACGAGAACACGACCGAAGGTCCGATCGTGGCTCCCGCACCCAGATACTTGCGCCCCATCACCGACGCGGTGCAATTGCCTGCCGCATACAGGCCCGGAATCGGGCTGCCCCCGGTGTCGAGGACCCGCGCTTGCTCGTCGCAGAGCACACCGCCGTTGGTACCGATGTCACCTGGATAGAGCGCGACGGCGTAGAACGGCCCTTTCTCGACAGGACCGAGACAAGCGTTCGGCTGATGGCTCGGGTCGCCCTGGTACTGCTCATGGGCTCCTTCGCCGCGGTGGAAGTCCTCGTCGACTCCCGCACGGGCGAAACCGTTGAACCGCTCGACCGTCGCGGCGAGGTTCCGCGCGTCGATGCCGCACTGGCGCGCCAGATCAGCCAAGGTGTCGGCCTTCTTCATCGCCCCACTGGAGATCCATTCCTTGGGTGTTCGGCCCGGCGGAGCGAACCCGAACACATAACGCGACCGATGTCTGGAGTCCACGATCAACCAACTGGGCACTGCACCACCGACGTCGCGTTCGTGCGCGAACATACGTTGGCCCGCCTCCTGATAGGCGACCGCTTCGTTGAAGTACCGGTTGCCGTGCACGTCGACCATGATCGAATACGGCTTACAGCGTTCGCTCAGACACATCGAGGGAACTCCGTCGGGCATCAACCACGAGGGCATCCACCACGCTTCGTCGAGCATGTCGGTGGCGGCGCCCTGTTTGACCATGATCTCGAGTGCCTCGCCGGTGTCGCCGGGATTGGCACTCGTCCATTCCACACGTCCGGGTTGACCGTCCGAATGATCGCTGCGCATCTGTGCGTTGCGGGAGAAGCCACCGGCGCTGACGAGTACACCGCGCCGCGCCCGCACCCGGACCGGCTTTCCGTCGCGCTCCAGTACCGCGCCGCGCACCTCACCGTTCTCGACGACGAGGTCGACCAGCGCGGTCCGCGTCCAGATCGGAACTCCGCGATCGAGCAGATCCTTGAGCAGGTAACCGATCAGTGCCGCACCGTTGGTGACGTACTTCTTCGCCCTCAGTCGGCCCCACACGGTACGGGCCATCACCCTGGTCATGACCGAGATCCCCTCGCGGGTGTTCAGTCTCGACGCATAGGCGGCCTCGCCGGTGTACATGGTCATGGCGCCGGCGACGGGTGGTCGCAATCGTTTCGCCCATTCACCGAGCTGTCGGGTGTCGAAGGCGGCGGCTTCCACCGATCGTGAATGGGCCTTTCCTCCCTCGACACCACGTACTCCGGCGTAGTAGTCGCTGTAGCCGTCGATCCGGATGAACGGCAGACCCGAGTCTTCCAGGAACGCGAACATCTCGTTCCCGGCCGACAGGTACTTCTGGCGGCGCGCATCCGACGACGCGGGGCTCGAATCGGCCGCCTTCCCGACCACCGTGTCGAAGTACGCGGTGGCCTCTGCCGGGGAGTCCGGCACGCCGTCGCGCGCCATCAACGGATTGTCCGGCAACCAGATCACGCCACCGGACATGCCGGTGGAACCGCCGACCATGTCCGATTTCTCGGCCACCAGAACGTCCATGCCCAGCGTTGCCGCTCGGAGTGCTCCCACCAGACCGCCACCGGATCCGATCACCAGGAAGTCGGTGGTGTGGTCCCATTCAGGCATTGCTGCACCTCATTCGATATCGATCGATCATGGTGTCCACCCACATGACGATCTGCTCGGGCTACCAGGTGACCGGCAGCGCGTAGACCCCGTACGCGAGCCGGTCGGATTTGAACTCGATCTCGTCGATCGGGCGGGCGACCGCGATGTTCGGCATCCGCTCGAAGATCGACGTGTACACGATCTGCAGTTCGACGCGCGCGAGCTGCTGGCCGATGCACTGGTGGGGCCCGAAACCGAACCCGGTGTGGTGACGGGCCGAGCGCTGCAGGTCCAGCTTCTCCGGCTCCGGGAACGCCGCCGGATCCCAGTTCGACGCACCGAGTTCCATGATGACGCCCTCGCCGGCCCGGATCGTCTGTCCGGAGATCTCGATGTCCTCGAGCGCTATTCGACGTTGTCCGTTGTGGATGATGCCGAGGTACCGCATCATCTCCTCGACCGCGTCGCCGACCACACTCTCGTCGTCCGCCTCACGCAGGATGGCCAACTGATCCGGGTGTTCGAGAAGCGCGAGGGTGCCGAGCGCGATCATGTTGGCACTGGTCTCGTGACCCGCGATGAGCATGCCGAGCCCCATCTGGGCAGCCTCTGCGACATCGATTTCGCCGTCGCGGGCACGGGCGGCGAAATCACTCAACACGTCATCGTCGGGCTCCTTCATCTTCTTCTCGACGAGTTCGTGCATGAACATGAACATCGCGGCGAATGCCTGCATGTTCTCGTCCGGCGTGGCGTATCGGTCGACACTCTTCACCGAGTTCTCCTGGAAGAAGCCATGACTCTCGTACGGCACCCCCAGCATCTGCGAGATGACGATCGACGGGAGCGGCAGTGCGAGCGCCGAGACCAGATCTGCCGGCTTGGGGCCGGCCAGGATCGCGTCGATGAGTTCGTCGGTCGTCTGCTGGACGAACGGGCGTAATGCATTGACCCGCTTGAAGGTGAACGCCTTGGTCATCATCCGACGGAAGTGCGAGTGCTGGGCCCCGTCGGAATTGAAGACGGACTTGGGCCGCATCGACACGTTGGCGGCCATGCCCTCGTTCCAATGCGGAAACCCGGGCAGCGATTCGTCGACACTGATCCGGGGATCGGCCAGCAGCGTCTTCTGCTCGGCGTGGCCGGTGACCAACCAGGGCTTGGAGCCATCCCAGATCTCCACCCGGCTCACCGGGTTCGACTCGCGCAGCGTCTTCGTACCCTCCGGCGGAGCGAAGGGACAGCGGGGGTTGCGATCCATCGGGAAACGGGGTGCGGTCTCATTGCGCACTTCGGTGGCCGTCTCTGACATCAGATTTCGATCCTTCTCTGTCGGCAATGTGTAATGGGTCAGTCTTCGACGAGAATCGCCAACGCCGGACACACCGCAGCCGCGTGCCTGACGTCGTCGGCCTCCTCGACCGGCGGGTCATCGTTGATCAGGATCGCGATACCGTCCTCGTCGCGCTGGTCGAACACGTCCGCGGCGGCGGCCACGCATTGTCCGGAAGCGATGCACTTGTCTTGGTCGATCGTGATCTTCATCGGGTTCTCCTACCTGGGTGCCACGCTCCGACGAACGGTTGCGTCGGATGCCGCGGCTGCAACTGGGCTGTTCGGCCCCGGGCAAGGGGCGGGTCGTCACCTGCACCGATGGCGCACCTCATGCCACCGGAACTTCGAGGTCGTGTACTGGGCCGCCGATCCGTCTGCGGTGTCGACGTGATTGTTTGGGCATGTTCCATCCGACGACACCGGTGACCACGCCCTCGCGGTGGTAACTCGCGACGAACCTGCCCGACGCGAGATCGCCTTCGACGAGCGACATCTCGGCATCCGATGGAATCGTCCCGTCCACCTGGATTCTGGTCGCGAACTGATCTGACCAGAAATAGGGAATCGGCGCATAGGGTTTCGCGACGCCGAGAATCGCGGCGGCCACGGCGATGCCCTGCTCGGTCGCGTTGGTGCGGTTCTCCAGCCTGCGCGTCTGACCGGTGGTCTCGTCGACGACACGTGCGACATCGCCTGCCGCGTAGATCCCCGCCGCGGCCCGGCAACCCGAATCGCACAGGACCCCGTCGTCGAGCGACAGACCGCTGTCGGTCAACCAATCCGTGGCGGGCACGGCACCGATCGCCACCACCACCACGTCGGCGGGCAACGTCTCGCCCGTGCCGAGCTCGACCCCGGCAACTCGCCCGTCCGTCGCGACGAAACCGACCACCTGGTCACCGAGTCGTAGTCGTACCCCGTGCGCGGCATGCAGGTCGGTGAGCACACCGGAGACCTCATCGCCGAGCTGGTTGCGCATCAGGCCGTCCTGCGGCCCCACGAGGGTGACGTCGATTCCCATGGACGTTGTCGTGGCGGCGATCTCCGCTCCCAACACACCGTCGCCGACGACGACCACATGGGCGGCCCCCGACAGTGCGGAGCGCAACGCCAGGCTGTCCTCGACGGACCGGAGCACGTGCACACCGGGCAGGTCCGGTTGCCCGGGCAGCCGCCGCGGATGCGCGCCGGTGGCGATCACGATGTCGTCTGCGGTGATCGTCCGCCGGTCGGTACGCACCGACCGGCCCGCGACGTCGAGCGCAACCGCGGCCTCGCCGAGGGCGAGGTCGACATTCAGCGCCTCGACGGCATCGGCTGCGCGCAAACGTGTCCTGTCGGCCGTCCAGTCTCCTGCCAGTACCTGCTTCGACAGCGGCGGGCGATCGTACGGCAGATGCGGCTCGGCGCCCAGCAGGGTGATGCTCCCCCCGAATCCGTTGCGCCGCAGTGCCTCCGTCGTCGCGAGACCGGCAGCCGAAGCACCCACGACGAGTACGTCGGTGTGGACTGTCATCTCTACTCCGTGTCGGTGGCACCCGCGGCGCCGACGAGAGCTGGTCCGTCGTCCGACTGTTCAGCCGAATCGTTCTGCTGGATCTGGGTGGGCGGCCCGGCAACGGTCCCGCCGTCCACGGGCAGCAACGTCGCGGTCACATAGCGTGACCTGTCCGTCGCGAAGTACAGAGCGGCCTCGGCCACGTCCTCTTCGTTACCTTCGACCTTCAGCGGACGATTCGCCGCCATCATCGTGCGGACCATGGCGGTGAAGGTCTCGGCGTCGGCCCCCATCTTGACCGCCGACGACGCCAGCAGCGGGGTCGGGATGCTCCCCGGCGCGATGCAGTTCACCCGGATTCCGTACTGCGCCAGGTCGATCGCCACCGACTTGGAGAAATGGATGACCGCGGACTTGGAAGCGCGATAGGACATCACGCTGGCCCCTGCCTGAATCCCACCGATCGACGAGATGTTGATGATCGATCCGCCACCGGTGGTAGCCATCTGACGTGCCGCGTGCTTGGTGCCTGCCATCACCCCGAGCAGGTTCACCCCCAGCACACGGTCGAAATCCGCCAGGTCGTCGTCGAGGAAACTCGCGTGCATCGTGCCCGACACGCCTGCGTTGTTGACCATGACATCCAGGCGACCGAACCGGCGGACGACCGCGTCGACGAGTTCGGCGACCTCGGCCGGATCAGATACGTCGGTCCGGATGAACTCCACCCGGTCACCGAGGGACGTCGCCAGTGCGCCACCTGCTTCGGCGTCCACATCGGCGATCGCGACCCGCGCCCCCTCGGCGACGAACTTCTCCACGATGCCCTGCCCCAGTCCCGACGACCCGCCGGTGACGATGGCGACCTTTTCTGACAACTCATCGGCCATTTGTGGCCACCCTTCGTTTCTCGATGGTGATGTGAATTGTTATGGATCGGATAGAAATCGACTGCGCCGAAAGAATGACCATTCCGAGGCGGGCCGAATCTTCACCATTCCGAGCAAGCTGTGCGGTCCCTCGGTCGAAGGACATCTCGCCCCGGCTGCGGCGTCTCGGCGAGAAGGCGCCTCGGATGACGACTCGGATCGGGCGATCACACTGTCGGTCCGAGTGATCCAGGCCACTTCTACCGTGTGTCGTGAATCTCACTTAGTAAACTAAGAGTCCCAGCCACAGGCTGATTTTGTCAAGCGGTTGATTTATTTTCTCCGCTTGCGTCGACGACCACTGATGCACAACCACCATTCCGATGAGCGGCAACTGCATAGCCGCCACCTGCGTCTATGTGGTCGGCTGAACGCAGTGGTCGGTCGCACCCGGGTACACGAGTCGAATTCGTCCGCGCGGCGAACAGGCAAGACCGGCCGCTCCCGGCGAGCGGTCCACAGGCGTGAGCCTCGGACGGTCATGCACGACAGGGGTCGCCACAAAACTACCTGGTCACGCCCGTGGGTGTAACCTGTTTCAGTTTCATGCAGATCAATCGGGTGTTTTACACACGCAGGATCTTCGCCTAACTTTGGAGCAGAAACCGGGTCCGGTCACGTCTGGCGGACGTGGGGGGCGGTGGCCGTAAGAGATGCCTGAAGAGGCGCAGCGATGAGCAGGAAAGGTCAGGCACAAATGGTCACGATTCCCCCCGGCACTCCCGAGAGCGCGCCGGACGAGTCTGACAGGCCCGCCACGCGCCGGCGCAAGAAGGCCGCGACCCAGGAACTCATCCTCGACACAGCCGAGCGCCTGTTCGCCGAGAACGGCATCTACGCGGTGTCCAACCGACAGATCGCCGATGCGGCAGGCCAGGGGAACACCGCCGTCGTCGGTTATCACTTCGGTACGCGCACAGATCTCATCCGCGCACTGGTCAGTCGTTTCCACCGGGGTATCGAGCCCACCCGCGAGGCCATGCTCGCCGAGATCACCGGCTCCACCCAGATCCGCGACTGGCTGGAATGCCAGGTGAGGCCCATCACCGACAGGTTCGCCGAACTCGGCTCGCCCACCTGGTTCGCCCGCTTCGGCGCCCAGTTGATCTGCGATCCCGAGCTGCGCGACGTATTGCTCGAGGAGTCGTGGAAGGACTCACCCTCGCTGCAGCAGACCATCGACGGGCTCCTGAAGTGTCTCCCGTTCCTGCCGAGTCAGGTCATCCCCGAGCGCACCGACTGTGCCATGTTCCTGATCATCCAGATGTGTGCACAGCGCGAGCGCGCGCTCTCCGACGGGATGCCGCTGATTCGCGCGACTTGGTCGGAGATGGCAACAGGGCTGGTCGACGCACTGGTCGGCATCTGGACCGCGCCGGTCACCCCCGCCTGATCCACCGCCACCGTTCGATTCGGGGACGCATCGTCGATCCCCCGGGATCCGCGCTGCACCCATGTCGATCATCGGCTAAATCAAGCGGTTGATTGACTTATCGCCTGTGATGCGCTTCACTTGGTCATATGAGTGCGAGACCTGAGGGTCGTCGGATTCATCGGACCGCCGGTAGTCACGGACCGTCATCCTGCCGACCGAACAGCTCGCGGCATCTCCTCGACGATCAGCCTGCCCCGGCCCGGGTTCGAAATACGTCTCGGCCGAAGAAACGCATGACTTCTCGTCAGGAAATTCATTTCTTCCGGTACCGCGCACATTCGACTCATTCGCATTGACAGTCGACAGGGAGGGTTTGGGAATGACAGAAACAGCGACCATCAACAATGAGCGTCCCCCGGCCGACGAAATCATCCTTTACGACAAGGATCCGAAGACGAAGATCGCGACGATCACGTTCAACCGGCCCGACCACCTCAACGCACCGACCGCCGACGCGCGACTGCGTTACGCCGATCTCCTGCACCGCGCGAACGTCGACGACGACGTCAAGGTCGTGGTGATCCGGGGGGTGGGGTCGAATCTCGGGTCGGGTGCAGACATCCCCGAGGCCATGGAGATGGAAGCAGATCCGACCTCCGAGTTGCGGATGCGCGAACTGCGCGTCGACGATCAATCCGCCGTCAACTTTCCACCCGCGGGTTCCTTCCGGCACGGCGCCACGCTCACCCAGTGGTACGCGAACTCGGCGGCAGGCTGCCGCAGCCTGCAGGAGTTCAAGAAGATCAGCATCGTCGAGGCCAAGGGCTACTGCTATGGCTGGCACTTCTACCAGGCCGCCGACGCCGACCTGCTCATCTCTTCCGACGATGCACTGTTCGGCCATCCCGCGTTTCGCTATATCGGCTGGGGCCCGCGTATGTGGACCTGGGCGCAGACCATGGGTATCCGCAAGTTCCAGGAAATGGTGTTCACCGGCCGCCCCTTCACCGCGACCGAGATGTACGACTGCAACTTCGCGAACCGGGTCGTGCCCCGTGATCAGTTGGAGGCCGAGGTCGACAAGTACGCACTCGCGTGCGCTCGCACCCGCCCCACCGACACCGTCTTCATGCAGAAGATGTTCTTCGAGATGATGAAGCAGAATCAGGGTGAGTACCTCGGCAGCATGCTCACCGGTTTGTTCGAATCCCTTGGCGGATATGCACAACCGGACGCACAAGACCTGGTGTTGGACGAGGACACGGTCTCCGGCGGCATCAACAACGCGGTCAAGGACAACGATGACCTCTTCCCGCCCGACTTCCGACTGAGCAAGTCAGGACGCCGGCGCGCCGACTGAGTGCAGCACAGCACCGATGGCGACCGATCACCACATCCACACCGCGGAAGGCAAAGCCTGCTGATGTCCATCTCTCCAACACCGTTGGGCGATCTGCTCATCGTCGATCTCTCCGGCGGGATCGCCGGCGCCTACTGTACGAAGACCCTTGCCGACGGAGGCGCCGAGGTCGTGAAAGTCGAAGCACCCGAGGGTGATTCACTTCGCACCTGGTCGGCATCGGGCACGCCGGTCGCTCCTGGTCACAACAGCGCACTGTTCGACCACCTGGCGGCCTCCAAGAAGAGCATCGTGGTCGATCCACAGAACTCCGAGGACATCACCGCGCTCGGGCGCCTGCTCGACGATGCCGACGCGGTGGTGTGGTCACGTGACACACCGTTGGCGGCGCACCCTGATCTGCAGCCGTCTACGCTGATCGACGCACATCCGCATCTGGTGGTCACGGCGATCACCCCATTCGGCCTCGAGGGCCCGTGGAGCGACCGTGCCGCAACCGAATTCACCCTGCAGGCGTGGTCGGGCGGCATCGTCGGGCTCGGGCGTGGAGCCCCGGACCGGGCCCCGGTGCACATCGGCGGACGGATCGGTGAGTGGTTTGCCGGGGCCTACGCTGCCGCCGGTACCCTGACCGCGCTCCGGCGACGTGCTCGCTCAGGGCGGGGCGAGGTCATCGACCTGTCGATGCTCGAGACCCAGATCCAAGGACTCACCTACCACCCGGTGACGTTTCTGGAATTGCGCGATCGACCATTCCGGTCGGAGCGTTCGATCTTCGTACCGGGTGTGGCCCAAGCGTCGGACGGCATGGTCGCGATCGGCTGCGCGACCGCGCAGCAGTGGTTCGACCTGTGCGCGCTCGTCGGACATCCGGAATGGATCGACACCGAGGCGCCACTCGCCATCACCACGCGTGCGGCCGAACTCGCCCCGCAGATCTACGAGTGGATTCGCGCCCGCACGGTCGACGAGGTGTCCGAGGCGGCAACCGATTTCCGGATCCCCAATGCCCCGGTCGGCAACGGGGCCAACCTCACCGAGATGGCCCACCATGCAGCCCGCGGCTCCTTCGTCAAGAATCCCGCCGCGGGGTTCACCCAACCCGGGCACCCGTATCGGATGAGCGCCTTCGAGCTGACTCGACCCGAACCGGCCCCTGCCCTGGGCGAACACACCTCCGAGTACCGTGCACGCGCCTCCTCCGCCGAGGCCGATCCATCCGGCTCGAACACGCCGGTCGCACTGCCATTCGAAGGTATGCGTGTGCTGGACATGACCGCGTTCTGGGCGGGACCGTCCTGCACGCACGTGTTGGCCATGCTCGGCGCCGAGGTCATCCATCTGGAGTCCACGTCCCGCCCCGACGGCACCCGAATGATCGCAGGGGTACCGATGACCGAGGAACTGTGGTGGGAGAAGTCACCGATCTTCTCCGGGCTCAACACCAACAAGAAGAGCCTCACACTGAACATCCAGACCGAGAAGGGCCAGGAGGTTCTCCGAGAGCTGGTCAAGACCTGTGATGTGTTGGTGGAGAACTACACACCTCGTGTCCTCGACCAGATCGGCATGGACTACGAGACGGTGTCGACGCTGCGACCCGACATCATCATGGTCCGGATGCCCGGCTTCGGGTTGGACGGTCCGTGGCGCGACAAGGCCGCATTCGCCTACGTGATCGAGGACGCCTCCGGGCTGACCTGGCTGACCGGGCATCCCGACCAGAACCCGGTCGAGCCGTACTCCATCGGCGACCCGAACGCCGGTGTTCACGCCCTCAACGGCTTGCTCCTCGCGCTGGCTCACCGCGACCGCACCGGAGAAGGCACCCTGGTGGAGGCGAGCATGGTCGACGCGGCGTTGAATGTGGCCGCCGAACAGGTCGTCGAGTACTCCGCCTACGGCAGCCTGCTCGAACGGGACGGCAACCGCGGTCCCACCGCCGCACCGCAGAACCTGTACCAGACGGCGGGTGTCGACGAGTTCGGCCGGGACGACTGCTGGGTCGCGATCGCGGTCGAGACCGACGACCAGTGGCTCGCCCTGCGCGACGCCATCGGTTCTCCTGACTGGGCCTCGGACCCCGAGCTCGCGACCGCCGACGGACGTCGCCGACATCACGACCTGATCGACACCCACCTCGGTGGCTGGTGTCGATCACTCGAGGCCGACGAGATCGTCGACAGGTTGTGGAGCGCCGACGTACCGGTGGCACCCGTCATGCAGCCGCATCGACAAAAAGACCTGGCGCAGTTGCAGTCACGCGGCTTCTTCGCGGCCGTCGACCATTCCGTCAACGGGTCCGCGTCGCACAGCACACTGCCACTGAGATTCTCGGCCGGGCCCGCCGAACTGCCGACTCGGGCCGCTCCCCTGCTCGGCGAACACAACACCGAGATCCTGACCGGGCTCGGGCTGTCCGACGACGACATCGCACAACTCGAGGCCGACAACGTGATCGGACGCAAACTGGCGTTCTGAACGGTCCGGGACCAGGCATCGGACACCAACGACTTCAGCCCTCGAACAGAAAGGCGCACATCATGAAACCCACCGTCGGGAAGAGATTGTTCAGCACCGTCGACACCACCGCCGTCGTCGTCATCCGCTGGGGAGACGCGGATCTCGATCTGACCTGTGGCGGCGCGACGATGGCCGACACGCCTGCGGCCGATCAGGGCGAGCCTCCGAAGACCGGGGCCACGACCCAGCTCGGCAAGCGTTACTGCACCGCGGACGGTGCCATCGAGCTGCTCTGCGCCAAGCCGGGTGCTGGTGAGCTGGCCGTCGACGGCGTCGCATTGAGCATCAAGTCCGCGTCACCGTTGCCGGCCTCGGACTGATCCCATGAATGCCGGATCGCTCCTCGCCGTCGGCCCCACCGACACCGTGCACAGACAGGACCGACCACATCGGTCGTGCGACGCACTCGCGCGGCTGCGCAGTGGGCAGCCGGTTGTCATCCGAGTCTCCGAAAATCACTCCCCTCGATACGATCTGGTGTGTTCCGCCGACCATCTGACGACAGAGGCAACCGCTTTTCTCATCCGTCACACGTCAGGCTTCGTCCAGGTTGCGCTGCGTGATGAACGTTGCGACCGGCTGCAACTGCCGCCGGTCGCACCCGGTACCGACCGGATGGCATCGCAACAGTGCGTCGGAGTCGATGCCGCCACCGGGATCGGCACCGGGATCTCCGCGACGGATCGGACCCGGACCATCAACGTCCTGGGACGACCGGATGCGGAGCCGCGCGAGCTCACCCGACCCGGCCACGTGTTACCGGTCCGGGTGTCGCGGGATCGCGGCATGCACGGCGACGACACAGCTGCGATCGCGTTGGATCTCGTCGAGCGAAGTGGTTCGATCGCCGCGGCGTTCGCCACCCTCGTCGGCACCGGTGCCCACCGCACCGACCTGCCCCAGCAACGCGAGGTCGAGGAGTTCGCAGCACGTCACGGGCTGCTGGTCATCGACCGGACCGAGGTCGGGTACACGCGTTGACCGTCGACCGACGACAGTCGGTTCGGCCAGACTTCTCTCCCCTCCACTGCAATCAACTCATGCGACCCCCAGGGGTGCCCTGGGCCGATCTTCTTTGGACGGTGCATCATGACCACTTTGATGACTGACGACCCCACCACAGTGACCGTGCAGAGCACGTTGCCGCTGTCGATGGTCGAACGGATGACACTGATCATGGAGGCGTTCGACCGGCCGCTGGCCCGCCTCACCCTGGATGAGGTGACCCAGCACACCGGGCTGCCCCGCTCCACGGCTCACCGGATCCTGGATCAGCTCGTCCAGTGTCGCTGGCTCATCCACGCCAAGAGCCATTACAGCCTCGGTAGCCTCGCGCTCACCCTCGGCGGTCGGGAACTCGCCCAACACGAATTGCGTTCTGCCGCCTCCGATGTGCTGCAGACCCTGGCGCTGCGGACCGGCACCTTCGTTCACCTGGCCACGCTGGCCGGCCCGGAGATCTATTACCTCGATGTCTTCGGACCGAAGCCCGGCCACCGGTTCGGCGCTCAGGTCGGTGGTCGGGTGCCCGCGCATTGCACCGCCGCGGGCAAGGCGATCCTCGCGGGCCTGACACCGGAGTACGTCGACAACCAGTACTCCACCGCCCTCCGCGGCGCGCGCACATCGCGCAGCATCTCCGACATCGCCGGTCTGCATCGCGAACTCGCACGTATTCGTGGACGCAACGGGCTCGCGGTCGAGCGGGGCGAGTGTTTTCCTGCGCTGGCCTGTGTCGGTGCGCCGATCCGCACCGGGGACGGACCGATCGGCGCGATCTCGATCGTCACCCGGGCCGACAGTGCGCTGGAACCGCTTGCGCCCCTGGTCATGCGCGCGGCACGGACCATCTCCGACACCCTGATTCGCAGCGCAGACGTGTGGTGATCGCGGCACCAGCGGCCCGGTGAGCCGTTCGCGTCCGGAGGTCACGGCCCACTCCGGCGCCCTGCCATCCCACCGCCCTCTGGCGAAGGGCGAGCGTGCCGAGGACCGGGCCGCGAGGAGCGATCCCGTGAGCGTCAAGACTGGGACCGATCGATTCGACGCGACACGGTTGCGAGGTGTGATGCTCGCCCCCGCAACCGTGTCCACGCTCATCGCTACTGCACGACCTTCGGGTCGGTGGCCTTGCCGTCGTCGAGTGTCGAGACGATCACCCCTTTGCCGCACACGGCCTTCAGCATCGGCTGCGCGCTGGAGTCACACGTGAACGTGAGTCCCTGGCCGGCAGGCAGGGGCACGTCCTTGGCCGACCGGATCGCCGCCACGAAGGCCGCGGGCGAGGTGTCCGAGCCCGTCACCGACTTCGCGGCACGCACCAGGCCGAGCATGCTCTGGTAACCGGTGACGGCGTAACCGTACGGATCGGTGTCCGGTGCGTACTTGTCCATGATCGACAGGTACAGCCGGGTCTCGGGATCGTCGGACACGGTGTCCGCGGTGCTGAACACCCGGGTACCGTTCATCGACGTCCCGACCGCCTCCTGCACCTGCGGATTCGCGCAGGACTGCGGCGTCATCTTCACCACGTCGGCACCCAACGTCCCCAGCGACTTGAAGATCGACGTGCACAGCGTGGTGTCGCCGACGACGATGGCACCGTCGGTGCCGTCCGACAACCCGGCGCTCACCTGGGGGCTCACCTCGGGTGTTCCCGGTGGGATGCGGACGATCTCGAACCCGATTCCCTGTGCGGCAAAGGCCGGTTCGGCGACGCGCTGCAAACCGGCGAGGCCGGCGGGGACATCGATGGTGTACGCCGTGACCTTCTTCAGCTTCTGCTCGCCGGCGTACTGCGCCATGTAGGAGTAGGCCAGCGACGCCCCGGACCACATGTATGCGTTGTCGGCGGTGTTCTCCGGTCCGCTCCCGACGACCGAGGTGTACGGGATACCGGCCGACGTGATGATCGGCGCCATCACCGTACTCATCGCGGTGGCCGTGACGACGACGGCCGAGACCTTCTCCTCCACCATCTGATTCGCGCAGTTTCGTGCCGAGGAAGGGTCCTCGTGGTTCTTACAGACCACGAGTTCGACAGGGCGGCCCCCGATCCCGCCGAGATGTTCGTTGGCGTAACGGGCCACCGCCTCTGCGGCCTTCCGGTTCTCGGGCTGCGAGATAGCAGGCCCGCCTTCGGGGTTGATGAGCCCGATACGCACGGGCGCACCGGCGGCCGCATCCGGTTCGAACGCGCCCGGGGGCGCTTCGACCGACACCGATGCGGCACCGTCGGTGCCGTCGTCACCACCACATGCGGTCAGCGAGGCCGTCGCCACCGCGGTGATCACACCGATCAGACAAGCGACGCGCACGCCGCCCAAGGGTTTCATGGGACACAGTTTCCTTCGTGCAATGACGTACGAGACGTCGATTCGAACCGCGCCCCACTCGGACGCGGGGTCTGTCGGCGATCAGATAATCGTCACGCCGTCCAGAGTTCCGGTGGCACGCCACTTCTCCAGGATCTCGAAGAACGCCAGCGGCCCGCCCCCGTAGCCCGCGGAGAGCAGACTGTCCGGATTGTTGGTGTCTCCTTCGGAGTCGAGGTAGCTCGGCGTGCAGTCGACGAAGAACTGCTTGCCCATCTCGGTGCTCTCCTGCATGGTCTGCACCCAGGCATCTTCGGCGTCCTGCTCGGCCTCGACCAGCGAGCCGCCCCGCTGTGACCATTCGCCGAGGATGTAGGCCACATGTCTCGCCCGCTCCTCGGCGGTGTGGACGTAGTTGTGGGCGATGCCGGTCTGTGTGTACCCGAGGAAGAAGCAGTTGGGGAAGTCGTGGGTCTGCAGGCCGTGCAGTGTGCGCGGTCCCTTCGCCCATTTGTCCGACAACCGCACACCGCCACGCCCGACGATGTCGAATCCGGACCTGCGGGTGTAGCTCGTACCGACCTCGAACCCGGTGGCGAAAACCAGTGCGTCGACCTTGTATTCGGTCTCGCCGACCACCACCCCGTCGCGGGTCAGGCGATCGATCCCGCGGCCGTCGGTGTCGACCAACTCCACGTTGTCACGGTTGAAGGTCTGCAGATACCGATCGTGGAAGCTGAGCCGCTTACACAACCGCTTGTACCAGGGTTTGAGCGCTTCGGCCGTCGCCGGATCCTCGACGATCGACGCGATCCGATCACGGACCGATTCCATCGAGCGGTAATCCTGCTCGAAGAGGAACTCATCGATGTCCTCCATCGACATCTCACCGCCGCGGCGCTCCATCTCCTTCATGACCGCCGGCGCCGTCAGCTCCAACGACACCTTCGTCCAACCGTCGTCGACGAGGTCGTTCTCGGCGCCCATGCCCGCGGTGTTCTGGGTGAAGTTCTCCATCCGCTCTCGCTGCCACCCGGGCTGCAGGCCCGCGGCCCATTCCGGGTCCGTCAGCCGGTCACCGCGAACGTCGACCGCGGCCGGGGTGCGCTGGAAAACGAAAAGCCGCCCGGCCCCCTCTCCGAGATGCGGAACACACTGCAGCGCGGTCGCGCCGGTCCCGACGATGCCGACTCGCTTGTCGTGCAACCCCGTCAGGTCGCCGGTCTCGTCGCCACCGGTGTAGCCGTAATCCCATCGACTCGTGTGGAACGTGTGTCCTTCGAACTCGTTGATCCCCGGGATTCCCGGCAGCTTCGGACGGCTCAGCGGCCCGGGCGAGACCAGCACGATCGATGCGCTGATCGTGTCCCCCCGGTCGGTGCTCACCGTCCACTTCCGGGTGCCTTCGTCCCACTCCATCGCCGTGACGGTGGTCTGTAGCAGCGAATTGCGGTAAAGCTCATAGCGTTCCGCGATCGCCATACAGTGCTTGCGGATCTCGGGGCCGTACGCGTACTTGCGCTCGGGAACGTATCCCAGTTCCTCCAGGAGCGGCATGTAGATGTAGGACTCGATGTCGCACTGGGCGCCTGGATATCGGTTCCAGTACCAGGTGCCGCCGACGTCGCCTGCCTTGTCCACGATCCGGAGGTCGTCGAAACCGGCCTCACGCAGCCGCACCGCCGCGAGCAGGCTGCCCAGTCCGGCGCCGACCACGAGAACCTGCACCTCGTCGTTCACCGGGGCACGCTCGACGAACTCGGTATACGGATCGTCGGCGTAGTGCGAGAACTCCGCCGTCACCTCGACGAACTGGTCGACGGCGTCGATACGCATGCGCTTGGCGCGTTCGTATGCGTACTTCGCGCGAACCCAATCGGGGTCATAGCGCTCGGGTTGCGGTCCGGGCGGTTGCGTGGCGAGTGCCATGTGCTACTCACTCCTGTCGAAGGTGCTCGAAATCCATTGGTGCAGCGAAAGTCTCAACTGGGTCAGCCATCGAACGGGGTACTGCCCGGGAGCGCCGGAGCTCCCGGGCAGCACGGCATCAGTTCCCCGCGAAGCGTTCCCGCAGCGGCCGGGTGTCCGGGGTGCCTCGATAGATCCCGCGGTCGACCAGACGAGGGACCACTTCGTCCACGAACTCCCGAAGATCGATGACACCGGTCGGGAACATCAGGTTGAATCCGCCGACGGTTCCGTCGGAGTGCCACGCGGCCAGATCGTCGACGAACTCGTCGTAGGTGCCGACGAACTTGCGGTGTTGCGCGCCACCACGTGCCAGCGACTGAGCGGTGACATCTCGGACGGTGACACCCGGGTTCTCGGTGATCCAGGTGTAGAGGCCGACGTAATTTCCATACGTGCTCTTGATCGTGTCCTTGACGTCCTCGGGCTTCGGGATCTGATCCAACGGGAACGGATCGTCGATGCTGTCGAAGCTGAACTCGAGGCCGAACTGGATCAACGCGAACGGTGCATACAGCTCGTAGGGCACATGCTCGTCGAGCAGACGCAGCTTCTCCTCGGCGGCCGCTCGGCTGGGGCCGAGGAACGGCACCAAGCCCGGAATGGCCGGAACGGTTCCGGCAGGCCGACCGCGCTCGGCGAGAGCAGCGTCGAGTTGCGCCCGGTACTCGGCGGCCTGGCCGCGCGTGTTCGCGTTCGTGAACACCATCTCCGCATGCTTGGCCGCCACCTTGATCCCCGGTCCCGACCCACCGGCCTGCGCGATGAGCGGCCGGCCCTGTGGGCTCGGCGCCACGTTCAGCGGCCCGAGAACCTGGAAGTTCTCGCCCTTGTGGTTGATCTGCTCGGCATAGAACCGTCGGATACGGTCCGCGTCGTCGCGAACCTCACGCTTCTCCCACAGCGCGGTCAGAACGTCGAGGAACTCGTCGGCGCGCTTGTACCGGGTCTCTCGATCGAGATGCGCCTCCATGCTGTAGTTCATCGCCCACTCGTCACTGACGCTGGTGACCGCATTGAAACCCGCTCGGCCGTCGGAGATCTGATCGATCGAGGCAAGCAGCCGAGCCAGGTTGTACGGATCATAGAAAGAACAGGATGCGGTCGCGATGAGTCCCAGATACGACGTCTCTCGAGCGAGCGCGGCGAATGCGGTGATGGGCTCCGGCGGGCCGCCGTCCGGCGCGGGCGACCCGGCGGTACCGGCGATGTCGCCGAGGAACATCGCGGTGAACAGCCCCTCTTCGGCGAGCTTGCCCATCTCGGCGATCGGGAGATAGGCGTTGCGGCGATCCGGCCCACCCCCGTGGTCCCGTTCGAACGCGAGGGCGCCCTGATGATTGTTGATCTCGTTGCCGACGATATTCAGGTGAAGGTAGCGTTGCTGTGACATCTGTTCTCCGTCTTCGACATTCGTCCCGATCGGGACCCGGATGCGGATACTCGACCAATACGGTCCGGTAGCTCTGGGGCTAGGTTAAGGAGCGTCGAGCCACCAGGTCAGACGATGTCCCGCTGGTTGAGATCCACCAATTACACTGTTTGTCAACAGTTCTCATGGACTATGAAACAGACGACCCCGTCCGCACAGCGCCGGCGTGTACTCGCCGACAATGTGCGGACGGGGTCCAGAGATCGAGGTGGTGACGCTCAGGCCTGCCCGACGGCAGCGGACTTGCCGATGAGAGAGCTGACCGACGAGACCGAATCCGTCGACGACGACATGCTCCCGTCCTGGGTGACATCGAGTTCCTGCCCGAACCACGTCATGCCGTCCGGGTTGGTCGGCGTCCAGCCGAGCGCTTCCCAATCCGGGTCGAAGATGTGGTAGCTGCCCGAGTACAGCTCGATCCGGTGCCCGGAACCGGGCTCCTCGAGATAGAGATACATCGCCTGGCCGATCCCGTGTTTGCCCGGACCGCAATGGAAGTGCACGTCCATGTCGCGCAGCGTGTCGGCCGCGACGAGAAGATCACTGTGATTCTCGAGGTTGAACGCCACGTGGTGGAGCTGGGAGTCCTCGCCGTTCATACTCATCGCGATCGCCAGGTCGTGCACCTGTGAGGTGACCGAGTTCCACGACGCGATCAGCATGTCGTCCGCCTCCGGCATGTAGACGTACTCGCGCCGCTTGAATCCGAGGTTGTCGCGGAGCCACTCCTCCGCCTTTCCGACGTTCTCCAGATTGGCCTGGATGTTGTAGTGGTCGATACGACGCACGCCGAGTCCACGCCGGCGAGAGGAATTGCTCAGCAGTCGAGAGCTGATCTCGTCGGGGGCCTTCGGCGCGTCGATGTCGTAATAGAGTTCGAACGGATGCCCGGCGTGCGGCACGAGGAATCGTATGGCGGTGCCACGACCGGCCTGATGCCCCGCAGGCAGTTCCACGACCTCGACGTCGGCGGCGCGCAGTTCGTCGTAGAACAACTCGACATCCTCGGGCCGCTGCACCCGGAAACTGTACGAGTCGACGGTCGCCGTCTCGTTCTGGAACAGCACCAGCGAGTGGTGCTTCATCTCCTGGTAGCCACGGAGATACACGGTGTCACCGACCCGTTCGACCTCTTCCATGCCCAACGTGTCGCGGAAGAAGGTCAACGAGGTCTCTAGCTTCGGCGTGCCCAACGCGATCGCCCCGCACTGCGCTATCCGCGGCCGATCGGGCCCTACTGCGGTCATGACATGTACTCCTCACACACTTCGACAACGACACTTGCCGAGGAGCCTAGAGTCGCCCGTCACCAGGCATAACCATCGATCTCGCTCACCGGAACCACCTGCGTCCCGGTGACCGGAATGCCCATTCTCGGCGGCTGTGGCCGCCACCACACTGATCTGGAATCCATCGGTGCTGTGCCGATTGGCGCTGCGACACAAGATGAATCACGGAGAAGGAGTTCGAGCAGTGGACCTTGACAAATCGTATCTCTATAAATTCCAACGCCTTTCGGCCTGGTCAGGATTTCTCGTGATGGCCGTCGTCGGCGTCTGTTTCTTCATGTTGTCGAAGGTCCAGCCTCCGATCGATCCCCAGTGGTCCGGCGATGAGGTCAAGGAATGGATGGTCGACAACCGGTCCGGCATCTTGTGGACGACGGTCATCTGCTCGTTCATCATCCCGTTGGAGTACTTCTTCGTCGTCACGACCAGTTGGCAGATGCGTCGCATCGAAAGGGGCTGGGGCGTATTGACGATGACCCAGGTCCTCACCGGTGTGGTGGCACCGATCGGCTTCTTCTATCCGATGTTCATCATCTCGGCGGCCGCCTATCGTGCCGAGGACCGGTCGCCCGAGATCCTGCAGCTGATGACCGACCTGTTCTATTTCGCGTACGTGGGTTTCGCCTTCATCTTCTGCCTGCAATGCCTGGTGTTGGGCATCGCGGTCCTGATCGACAAGCGTTCGACGCCGATCTTCCCGCGCTGGTTCGGATACCTCAACTTCGTCATGGCGGTTGTCCTCGCACCCGGAGCATTCATCTACGTCTTCATGTCCGGGCCGCTGGCGTGGAATGGCCTGTTCGCCTTCTGGATTCCATGCCTGGCGTACCTCGTGTGGAAGGTCGCAACACCGATCCTGCTGTTGAAGGCCGTCGACTCCGAGGAGGCAGAATCCTCGGAGGAGGCCGTCCCCGTGATGGTCTGACCGGCCGGTCACCCACGGGGAGCGGGCGCCGCTCAACCCCGACTGGTGATGACTCCAGCGTCACGAAGGGCCCGTTGACACACGGGCCCTTCGTGGCGCTCGGTCGCGTCTGGCTCACGGGCGTCGAGGCTTCACCGAGCCCGATGGCGATGCGTGTGGACCAGCACCCTCGACAAGCGGGGCCGCGATCTCACTGGAGAGATCGCGGCCCCGGTGGCCTGTCGACGACGGGTCAGTCGCCTGCGATGTGGCGCACCGCTCGGTACGCGAACGCCAATGTCGATCCGATGGGCGTCCCTGCCCCCGGGTAGACGGTGCCGGACATCGCCGCCATCGTGTTGCCCGTCGCGTACAGTCCCTCGATCGGTCGACCGTCCGGGCGCAGCACCCGTGCATCGACATCGGTCTTGAGCCCACCCTTGGTGCCGATGTCGGAGAGCACGATGGTCGCCGCATAGTAGGGCGGGGTGTCGACAGCGGTCAGCAGGTGATTGGGTCCCTCCGGCTCCACCTGGACGAGGAAGTTCTGCTCCGGCAGAGCCGCATAGCCGACGATGTAGCCGACCATCTGATCCCACGGTGTCTCGCCACGATGGAACTCGCCGTCGACGCCTCCGGGCACGAAGCCGTTGAAGGTCTCCACCGACGCCGTCAGGGCGTCGGCGGGCACGCCGATCAATTCGGCCAGTTCCTCGAGAGTGTCCGCCCTCTGCAGCGAGCCCGAGGCGAACCATTCGTCGGAAATCGGTGTTTCCGGACTCTTGCCGCCGAACCCGTCCCGCGAGAGAGCCTTGTGGTCGAGGATCCAGTACGCAGGCGCATGTGTACCCGCGCCTGCGGCACGCTCGGCATCGCGGATCACGTGTCCGGCCTGATCGTAGGGCCGGCTCTCGTTGACGAAGCGTTTACCGGCGGCGTTCACCCAGATTCCACTTCGGATACCGCTCTGGAAGATCGGCTTTCCGTCCGGGTACAGGGTTCCCGGCACATACCAGGCCTCATCGAGCAGATCGGTGTCGCCACCGACCGCGATCCCCGCCATCAGTCCGTCACCGGTGTTCGAGTCGACACCGTCGGACCACTCACCCTTCAACGGGAGGTTCTGGTACTTCTCGCGCAGTTCGGTGTTGTGCTCGAATCCGCCGGTCGCCAACAGCACGCCCTTGGTCGCCGTGTAGCGCACCGGACCGTCGCTGCCCACCGCCTCGACGCCGACGATCCGGTCGTTCTCCACGATCAGGTCGCTCAGGGCCGTATTCAGCTCGAGGACACCGTTTCCCGTGTCGAGGAATGCCGCGAGGGCACGTCCGATCAGCGCGCGGCCACCGAGCAGTGTCTCGTCCTCCGTATGGCCATAGCGTTCGGTGTAGATCGACCGGCGGACGAGATCCGCCTTGTCGCCGAGTTCGGCCACCGGGATCGGCTGCGGGAAAACGGTGCGCCCGTGTGGGGTTGCGCCGGGGAGGTCAGCGAAGTAGTCCGGGACCGGCAGGTGCTCGAAAGGCGGGAACCATGAACTCTTCTCGAGCTCGTCGATCAGGTCGATGCCGGCAGAGATGTAGGCGTCCTGCAGTGCGGTGCGCGAGGGGTCGTTCACCGCGGCCCGCAAGTACTCGCGTCCCGCGTCCACCGAATCGTCGATGCCCGCTCGGGCAATCGGTGCACTGCCCGGATACCACGTTCCGCCACCGGAATACGACGTGGTGCCGCCGACCTTGTCGGTCTTCTCGATGATCAGGGTCCGAAGGCCTCGGGATGCGGCGACGTACCCGCCGACCAGCCCACCGCCACCCGATCCCACGATGATGATGTCGTAGCTCTCGTCATTGTCGGACATTGTTTCCTCCTGTGTTCCTTCCGTTTTCGCCGGGCCCCGACGGGCACGACCGTTCTCCGATGCGGTCGTCGATTCAGAGCACCAGGTAGGCACCCGTCACCACGACGAACAACGCGATGCAATAGGCCTCGAAAGCCCATCGCAGTGACCGGGGCGCCTGCCGGATCTCCATGAAGTCCAGGCCCACCAGACGCACCTTGTAGGCCGCGAGCGCGAGAACGATCACCACGGCAGGTGTCTCGGCGTGCAGTTGTCTGCTGATGATCGGTGTCACCACGGCCAGCAGGACCAGCAGCAGCCAGGTCCGCACGTACCGTGGTCCGAGAATCCCGTTGAGAGTCATCCGATCACGCCACGAGGTAGACCACCGGGAACAACATCATCCACAACAGATCCACCATGTGCCAGTAGCATGCGCCTCCTTCGTAGACCACTCGTCCGGCGCCGTCGGCCGCGATTGCGCGGCGAGCCCGGCCGACGAGGACGCCGAGCACGACGATCCCGATCACGACGTGTGACAGATGCACGCCGGTCAGGATGAACAGCCACATGAAATACGGATTCTCGTCCGGGCCGTGGCCGGTGTTCACGAGGTGGATGTACTCGATCACCTTGCCCACCACAAAGGTCCCCGCGCACACCACCGCCCCGGAGAACAGCAGGTGTGCCCGACGGAAGTCCGCGGTCCGGACATTGTTCAGTGCGATGACGACGAGCAACGAGCTGATCAGCAGCACCATCGTGTTCGTCAACGCGATGGCGAGCCCGACCGATTCGCGCGAGTCCCGGAACAGATCCGGATCTTTGGCACGGTCGACCATGAACGCGACGAACATGATCGCGAAGATCGCCATGTCGCCGAGCAGGAAAACCCAGAGGCCGGGCTCACCGGGGACACGTTGGTCGGGCCCGACGACGGATCTGCCCGCATGGACATCGTCTGTCGCCACGCGGTCGGACTTCGCGCCACTCGTCGACCCGGTCACGCCACACAGGTCCCTTCGTCGTCGCAGCACACGGTGAGCCCCGCCGGGTCGGATTCGGTCCGCCTGCTGACCCGAACATCGGGAGCGAACCCAAGTGTGATCGCGCGGAGCGACGCACCCCATCTGCTTTCCACTCAGCGAGACCTCCACCTGCGGCTGCACCGAACGCTCTGCGATGGTTGGACGGCCCTTGGCCCCCTCGGAGGCCTGCGCGACAACGGCTTCCTGTGCTCGCCACGCGGCGATCACCACTGACGACGAAAGGTCACCGACCATCATGCCGACCGAACTCACCCATGATTCGACGTCAGCCACCGTCTCGATCGACGGCGTCGAGTTCCACTACCACGAGGCCGGATCCGGGCGACCGCTCATCATGCTGCACGGCTCCGGCCCCGGAGTGACGGCGTGGTCGAACTTTCAGCACAACCTCGAGTTCTTTGCGCAGCATTTCAGGGTCGTGATGCCCGACCTCCCCGGATTCGGTGCGACCGAGCTGCCCGAACTCAAGGAGGTCTACACACTCGCCGGTGCTCGGTGGATCACTCGGTTGATGGACCGACTCGACATCGAATCGGCCGTCCTCGTGGGCAATTCGATGGGCGGCGCGGTCGCCGCCGAGATGGCCGCACACTTTCCCGAGCGTGTCGAGCGGATCGCGATCATGGGCTCGGGTGGGTTGTCACGCAGCCTCTTCCAGACCGAACCGAGCGAGGGCTTCCAACGTCTGTTCGCATTCCTCCAGGATCCGACACGTGCACGCATGATCGAGTGGATCAACACCATGGTCCACGACAAGTCGCTCGTCACCGACGAGCTCGTCGATGAACGCATGGCCAACGCCACCGCCGATGGAGTCCTCGACCGGACCCGCGCCGTGTTCGGTGCGATGTTCAATCCGACACTGCGCGAGACCTATACACCGCTGTGGACGCATCTGGAGACCATCACCACCCCGACCCTGATGCTCTGGGGGCGAGAGGATCGCATGCTCCCCTACGACCAGGCTCACCTGGCCAACCGATGGATGCCGGACGTCGAGCTGCACACCTTCGCCAACTGCGGCCACTGGATTCAGGTCGAGCGGAAACGGGATTTCGAGCGCGTCGTCCTCGAATTCCTCACCCGCGACAGCGATTGACGCCACCCGCCCGGCACTCCCACTGAGCGGAAGAGTCGGGGCGCCGGGTCGGGGAAGTACAGAGAATCGGAGCATCCTGCCGACGGCGGGACAACGCCAACAACGAAAGTCGGAGGTATGACGGCATGGCACACGAAGTAGTCAAACGCGTCGAGGAGTTGGGTCCGGAACTGGCGGCCCTCGCCGAGGAGAACGAGAAGCTCGGCAAGCTGAGCGACAAGACTGCCGACCTGATGCGTCAGTCCGGCGTCATCCGTCTGCTGCAGCCCACCGACTTCGGAGGCTACGCAGCGCATCCCCGCGACTTCGCCGAAGCCGTCATGGCGATCGCCGCCAACGATCCCGCGGCCGGCTGGGTGGCCGGGGTCGTCGGTGTCCATCCCTGGGAGCTGGCACAGATGGACCGGCGCCTCCAGCAGGAGATCTGGGGCTACGACCCGGACACCTGGGTCGCATCGCCGTACATGCCCAATGGGATCGCCGACCCGGTCGAGGACGATTCCTTCGTCCTCAGCGGCCGCTGGCCGTTCTCGTCGGGCTCCGACCATTGTCAGTGGGACTTCCTCGGCGCCATGAAAGGCAACGGGTCGGGTCAGCCGCTGATGCCGCCGGAGGTGATGCACGTCGTCCTGCCGCGCTCTGACTACCAACTCATCGACGACTCATGGGATGTCGTGGGACTCTGCGGCACCGGCAGCAAAGACGTCGTGGTGGACAAGGCGGTCATCCCGTCGTACCGCACCGTGACCCAGAACGACATCTCCGACGGCACCGCATCGGAACGTTCCGGCCGGCCCGAAGCGCTGTACAAGCTCTCGTTCGGGGTGATGTTCCCACTCGGGATCACCGCCGCCACCATCGGCATCTGTGAGGGAGCACTGGCCGCACACATGGCGATCCAGAAGGATCGTGTCGCAGTGACGGGAGTCCAGGTACGTGACGATCCGTACATCTTGCGGGCCGCCGGCGAGGCAGCATCAGAGATCGCTGCGTCTCGGGTACAGCTCATCGAGGGCATCAGTCGACTGCACGACATCATCGAGAACGGTGGTGTCCCCACCACCGAGGAGCGATCGAACCAGCGTCGCGACCAGGTGCGCTGTGCCTGGCGCGCAGTGTCGGCCCTCGACGAGATCTTCGCGCGGTCCGGCGGGGTCGCGATCCGCAAGAGCAGTCCGATGCAGCGCTACTGGCGCGACGCCCACGTCGGTCTCCAGCACATGATCCACGTCGACGGCGTCGCCTATCACTCCAACTCGCTGCACAACATGGGCTTGGAAACGCCTCCGGGCATGCTCGTCACCATCTGAACCATCACTGCGGCAGAACAGGATCGAGAATGAACGACCCCACGGACGTCCAGGCTTTCGACGCCCGCTACCTGCGAGATGTCTTGGGCAACTTTCCCACCAGCGTCGTCGCGGTGACCACCACGACCGCCGACGAGGTGCCGGTGGGGATGGTCGTGGGGTCGTTCACCTCGGTCTCGCTCGACCCACCGCTCGTCTCGTTCCTGGTGGACCGATCGTCGTCGACACTGCCCAAGATCCTCGAAGCCGGCCGTTTCTGCGCGAATGCCCTTGCCTCAGACCAAGAATGGCTGTGCCGACAGATGTCCAAGCGCGGCACCGACCGGTTCTCCGGTGTCGCGTGGCAACAGTCCTCCCAGCACAATCCGATCCTCGACGGGGTCGTCGCCTGGGTCGATTGCACCATCGACAAGACGGTGGAACTCGGTGATCATTTCCTGGTCGTCGGGGCCATCGGCGACCTGACCGTGGCGTCGGTGAAGCGTCCGCTCCTCTTCTTCCGCGGCGGTTACGGCGACTACACCTCCACCGCACAGCTACTGCTCGACAGCCACCTGGGGCGCTGAGTTCCCTTCGGGTCTCGATACGCCACTCGCAAGCTCGCGGCTACTCGACCAGCGGTGTGCGGCCCCCCGCCCGCGGCCAAGCACGCGCGTCCCGCCGATCGAAGAGGCTCCCATCGACGCCTGCCCGCAGCCAAGCTCGCGCATCCCGCCGATCGAAACCCGCGCACGACCAAGCACACGCGTACTGCCGATCGAGTAGGCTCCGAGGCGCAAAGCCGAGGCGCCGTATCGAGATCCACCGGCCACCGCACACATCGAGACTCTCAGCGCCCCGTCCACCGGGGAGCACGTCGTTCGGCGAACGCGGCCGGCCCCTCTTTGGCATCCTGCGAAGCGAACACCGGATCGGTGAATGCCACCTGCCTCGTGAATGCCTCCTCGTCGGACCAGGTCCGCGATTCATACACCATCGCCTTGCTCGCGCGAACCGCCAACGGCGCGTTCTGCGCGATGGTGGTTGCCAGTTCCGTTGCCACCGCCAGTGCCCGGCCATCGGGAACGACCCGATTGACCAGCCCGTGACGCTCTGCTCGCGACGACGTCATCGGCTCCCCGGTCAGCAACAGCTCGAGTGCGATCGCTCGCGGGAGGACCTGCGGCGTGCGGAACACCCCGCCTGCTCGCGCGATGAGTCCCCGTTTCACCTCTGGTAGACCGAACTTGGCACTCTCCCCGGCCACCACGACGTCGGCGGCGAGCACCATCTCGAAGCCACCACCGAGCGCCCATCCCTCGACCGCGGCGACCAGAGGCTTGGCGGGCGGTGCCTGGACCAGCCCGCCGAAGCCCCGTCCGTCGACGACCGGACGTTCACCCTGCTGGAATCGCTTGAGATCCATTCCGGCACAGAATGTCCCACCGACACCGGTCAGGACCCCCACGGCCAGGTCCGGGTCGCCATCGAGCCGGTCGAGCGCGGCCGCGAGTTCGGCGGCCGCGCTCTTGGTCATCGCATTGCGCTGATCGGGTCGATTGATCGACATCACCAGCACACCGCCGGTCACCTCGGTGAGCACCTCGCCGGTCATCGCGGTGCCATCCGGATGGAACCGTCGAGCCGGACCGTCTCGCCGTTGACGTACGCGTTCCGCAGCAGGGTGAGTGCCATCCCCGCGTAATCGTCAGGCAGCCCGAGCCTTTTCGGGAACGGGACCGATGCCGCCAGGCCCTCGCGGATGTCGTCGCGCAGTCGGGCCAGCATCGGGGTGTCGAACGTGCCGGGTGCGATCGTGTTCACGCGGATGCCGACGCTCGCCAGATCTCTCGCGGCCACCAGGGTGATCCCGTGCACTGCAGCTTTCGACGCGGTGTAGGAGGTCTGCCCGATCTGCCCGTCGAAAGCCGCCACCGATGCGGTCAGGACGATGGCGCCCCGCTCACTGTCGACCGGCTCGTTGCGCGCGATTCGGGCAGCGGCCAGCCGCAGCACGTTGTATGTGCCGATCAGGTTCACCTCGAGAACGTCGCGAAAGCTCTGGAGCGGCGCGGGCTCACCCGCCTTGTCGAGAATCCGCAGCCGGTCACCACCTCGACCCGCGCAGTGCACCGCACCCCGCAGTGGACCATGAGATTCCGTCTCGTCGAGTGCGTCGATCAGGCTCTGCTCATCACTGACATCCACAGGCGCGAACACCGCTGCCGATCCCAGCCTCTCCGCGGTCTCGTGGCCCTTCGACGTCGGCAGGTCGGCGATGATCACGCGCCCGCCCGCGTCCACGATCGCGGTCGCGGTGGCCTCACCGAGGCCGGATGCCCCGCCGGTCACCAGAAATGTGTTGTCGGTCAATCGCATCCGACTCTGTCCCCTTCGTCGTCCCCGAGCCACGACCGTGTTCTCGGCCGCGGCGTGATCCCACGGTGTCGATCAGTCGCCGCCGCGGCGTTTCGCGGCACGCAACTCGCCGTGGCGCTTGAGCATACGTGCGGCGATGGCCTCGAGTTCCGGCGGTGGCACGCGCAGCCCGGCGAGCCCCGTCTCCCGGCTCGGCAACGACACCGTGGCCGTCGCCGGGCACGTGATCTCGCCACGTTGACTGGTTCCCCGGAATTCGATGTCCACCAGGTGACGGGTGCCCTCCACTCGTTTTCCGACGACCGCGCCGGTGAACGTGTGCGTGTCCCCGAGGTAGTTGAAGCGGCGCATCTGGCTCGACATCGACTCGATCCAACCGTCATCGCCGATCCAGTCGGTCAGGAAATGGGTCAGCCAGCAATCACGCATCATCCCGTAGTCGTAGGATGCCGGGACACCGATGGATCGCGCATACTCCGCATCCCAGTGAATACGTTGTGCCACATCGGGTATCCCTTGCTCATTCGGGATGTAAAATGCGCCGATACGTTGCCGGTTCTGGTGCCAGAGACGCCCGGTGCACGGCGTATAGGGAGCGAAACCGTAACCACCGGAATGGAAGACCACCATGTCGGTGACCG
Source organism: Gordonia sp. CPCC 206044 (assembly GCF_048537895.1). NCBI lineage: Bacteria > Bacillati > Actinomycetota > Actinomycetes > Mycobacteriales > Gordoniaceae > Gordonia > Gordonia sp. CPCC 206044. Next base: position 47,162 of record NZ_JBCLVL010000015.1, on the reverse strand, counting down.
TCAACGGCCCCTTGGCCATGGTGGGCAGGGCTTCGCCGACCTCGACGTCCTCCCAGTACCGCGTCTCGGCGCCGCGGCGCTGTTCGGCCGCGTAGATCTCGTCGATGGCGGCGATCTCGTCGGCCGTGTACGACGCACGCTCGATGGTGTCGTACTTCTTTCGCTTCTTCGACTCATGGCGCTCGGTGTGGATGGTGAGCACCCGCTGGATCTGGACGATTTCGGCGCGCTGGTTGAACTGCACATGGATTCGGGTGACGAGCAGGGACCGACCGGCGAACTCAGAGTCCTTGAGTTCGACGTTGTCGAATCCCTCGTAGGAGTAGATGGTGTCGCCGTCGTAGACGGGGCGGTACCACTCGGTGGTGCTCCCGGAGACGAAGACGTGTATGCCACGGAAGGGCGGACGCCGCTGCTCTTTCGGAATCGGGTCGGCGAGCAGATCCTTGGTGACCGCTATGTTGATCATCGGTGGTGCGATCTGGCCACCCCACCGGGTGTCGAGTCCGTAGTCCTCGTCCACGAACAGCGGGTTATCGTCGCCATAGCTGCGGGCAAAGGCACGCATGATGTCCGGGCTGGCACGCGAGAACTGCTCCCGCTTACGGACCGCGTGATAGACGCCGACGATGTCGCGCGCGCGGGCGATGTCTTCGTCTTTGAAGGTGTAGACGTCCTCGACTTCCCGCTCAGCGGTGGTCTCGGTACTCATGGGTTCTCACTTTCGCCGTGCGGGAGGGCCGGATGCACGCCGCCGCGGCGACGTCGCATCGCCCCTTCAGAATTCGATGGTCACCTGGTCGTGGACGCCTGCACGGATCTCCTCCATCGCGGCGAGCCGACGCTCCATGTCGCCTCGGCTCATCACGATGTCATCACCACCGATGCCGTTGTCCATCCGCTCGATACGATCGCGCTCGGCCGCGATCTCCTGGTCGAGAAGCGACCCAGCGAGCTCCCGGGTGAGCAGATCCTGGTCCACCCAGTCGTCCTGCGGTATCTGGTCGATTCGGTCCTGCGCCATGCTCAGTCCTTCCGCCGTGGCGATCATTTGCCCGAGCGCGGGAAGTTGAGCAGCCGACGAGCGTTCAGTTCCACGATCTTGTGCACGTCGTCGTCGGGGACGTCGCGCATGGTGTCGTGGACGATCTTGCGACTGTTGGGCCAGTTCGAATCCGAGTGGGGGTAGTCGCCCTCCCAGGTGATGTTGTCGATACCCACCAGGTGGCGGTTGGCCACCCCGAACTCGTCGTCGATGAAGCATCCGAAGATGTGCTGGGCGAACAGTTCCGAAGGCCGAACCGACTGATTGATGTTCTGGTAGAAGCGATGCTTCTCCCACACCCCGTCCATGCGTTCGAGCATGTAGGGGACCCAGCCGATACCGCCCTCGGAGAGCATGAACTTCAACTCCGGATGTTTGTGGAACGTCGGCGAGAACAACAGGTCCACGGTCGCGTACATCGAATTGCAGCCGAACAGTGCCGTCATCACGGCCATCGGCGCCTCCGGCGCGGTGATCGGCGGCTTGCCCGAAGTGCCGAAGTGCACGCACAAGGGCTGACCGGTCTCGACCGCCGCCCGGTACACCGGGTCCCAGTGGTCGGTGTGAAAGGACGGCAGTCCCAACGGATGCGGGTTCTCCGGGAAGGAGATCGTGCGCGCACCCTTCGCAGCGGTCCGGTAGATCTCGCGTACCGACTCCTCGATGGACCACAGCGGCAGGATCACCAGCGGGATCAAGCGTTCGGGATCGGTCGGGCACCACTCGTCGAGCACATAGTCGTTCCACGCCTGGACCGACAGCAGGGCGAGTTCCTTGTCCTCGCTCTCGAGGAAGACGGTGCCGGCGAACCGTGGGAAGGACGGGAACGACAGGGTGGCGTGCACACCGTCGATGTCCATGTCCCGCAGCCGGGCCTTGGGTTCGTAGCAGCCGGGGATCATGTCCTCGTAGCGGGTGGGTTCGGCGCCGTACTCCTCCGGCTTCTTGCCTGCGACGGCGTTGAGTCCGATGTAGGGATAGATCCTCCCCTCGTACTCCCAGACCTCGGCGATCTTGGTCCCTCCATCGCCGCGCCCACCGTCACCGGAGTGGATCGCCTTCGGCATCTCCTTCTCGATGATCTTCGGCCCGCTCTCGAGAAACCGCTTCGGCAGTCGGTCCTGCCACAGACGCGGGTGCTCGATCAGATGATCGTCCGTCGAGATCAGTTGCATGTGTCCCTGCAGCGGCATGGGCCCTCCTGAGCGTCGAGACCGGCTAACCAGATAACTAGTCTAACTTTGTGGGCGGTGATTCCACCGTAACGCACTCGCCGCCCCGAGAGAACATGCCCGCCCATCCCGAGATGCGCACCAGCCATCCCGATGGCCGGGACACCAACCCCACCACATCGAGGCGACCGGGAAACTGCCCATATCGCCCGTTGGCAGAGCAGGCCGCACAAGGTATACCTAGTTATTCAATTGAATCGCGAGCGTTCCTCGGGCGACACGACTCGACCCCGGCTCGCGACCGGCGGCGAATCGACCGAGCAACACACCAATCCACGAGACGGGAGTCAGGCGATGGGAAAACTCGACGGCAGAGTGGCCGTGATCACCGGTGCAGCACGCGGCCAGGGACGTAGCCATGCGATCACGCTCGCTGCCGCGGGCGCCGACATCATCGCTCTCGACATCTGTGCCGACATCGACACCAACGGCTATGCCCTCGCCTCGCAGGAGGACCTCGAGGAGACCCGTCGCCTGGTCGAGAAGGAGGACCGACGTTGCGTGGCCGCGATCGCCGACGTTCGTGATCCCAACCGGCTACGGGCTGCGATCGATGCCGGCGTCGCCGAACTCGGCGGCCTGCACATCGTGGTCGCGAACGCGGGCATCTGTCCGCTGGGTGACGTGCCGCGCAAGTCCTTCCTCGATGCCGTCGACGTCGACCTGGTCGGTGTGCTCAACACCGTGAGCGCCGCGTATCCGCATCTGTCGGCAGGCGCGTCCGTCATCGCCACCGGTTCGGTGGCCGCCTTGATGAAGGGAAGCGGCACAGACGTGTTGGGTCCCGGTGGATTCGGATACAGTCACTCCAAACGCGCGGTGGCCGAGTTCGTGCACGACTGCGCGCTGGCGTTGGCTCCCGAGTCGATCCGGGTCAACTGTGTGCATCCCACGAACTGCAACACCGCGATGCTGCACAGCGAGGAGATGTACAAGGTCTTCCGACCGGATCTCGAGTCACCGGGCCGCGAAGACACCATCGATGCGTTCAAGACCGGGCAGCCGATGGGCGTGCCGTGGGTCGAACCCGAACAGATCAGCAGCGCCGTCTTGTTCCTCGCCTCCGACGACGCACAGTTCGTGACCGGACAACAGCTGAAGGTGGACGCGGGCGGAGCACTGCCGCACACCAACGCACTCTCGCTGAAGTGATCGGGCTCGCGTCGTTGCCATCAGACAGATCGATCACCCTCCACCTTTGTGAGGAGCCTTGATGCACAGGGAGTATCGCCAGCTGTTCATCGGCGGCCGTTGGGTCGACGGCGAGACCGGACGCGTCGAACCGGTGATCAACCCGGCCACCGAAGACATCATCGGCATGGCACCGGTCGGCACCCGCGCCGACACCATACGTGCCATCGAGACCGCCCGTGCTGCATTCGATTCCGGTCCGTGGCCCGGGATGTCACCGCGGGAGCGATCGGCCATCCTCGTCCGGATGGCCGAGGTGATGGAGAAGCGACGAGAGGAGCTCGTCGACCTCAACATCGCCGAGACCGGTTGCACGAGAGCCGGTGCGGAGTCATTCCAGACCGGAATCCCCATCGCGCACTTCCGCGACATGGCCGAACGCGTTCTCCCCGGGTTCCCCCATCAGGTGCCGCTGCCCCCACACATCGGTGCCGGGATCGGACAGGGCGTCGTACTGAGGGAACCGTTCGGGGTCGCCGCCCTGGTCTCCGCCTACAACTTCCCGTTCTTCCTCAACCTGATGAAGCTCGGACCGGCGTTGGCGGCCGGCTGCACGACCGTGCTCAAACCCGCGCCCACGACCCCGTTGGAGGCACTGATCCTCGGCGAGATCGCCCAGGAGGCAGGTCTGCCCGACGGTGTGCTCAACATCGTGACCGGCGATCTCGACGCCGGGGCCGAGCTGACCACGAACCCCATGGTCGACGTGGTGAGCTTCACCGGTTCGGACATCGTGGGGCGCAAGGTTTTCGAGCAGGCGGCACCGACTCTCAAGAAGGTCATCCTGGAGTTGGGCGGTAAGTCGGCGAACATCATCAGCGATGACGCCGATCTCGAGCGTGCGACGCAATCGGTCATCCGCGACACGATCCTGCATGCCGGCCAGGGGTGCGCGTACCTGACCCGCACCCTCGTGCACCGATCCCGTTTCGACGAGCTGGCGGAACTGGTCAAGACCCGGCTCGCGGGGATCAAGGTCGGTGATCCGGCGCTGCCGGACACCATGATGGGACCACTCGGCAGCGCCGCGCAGCGGGCGAGGGTCGAGGAACTCATCGCGACCGGCGTCGCCGAGGGCGCGACGATCGCGCTCGGCGGTGGGCGCCCCGCCGACCAGCCCAAGGGATTCTTCGTCGAGCCGACACTCTTTGTCGACGTGGACAATTCGATGACCATCGCACGTCGCGAGTTCTTCGGACCGGTGATGATCATGATGCCCTTCGATGACGACGACGATGCGGTGCGGATCGCCAATGACAGCGACTACGGCCTCGCCGGTGGGGTCTGGGCGCGCGACCCTGTCCGGGCCTACCGGATCGGGCAGCGACTGCGCACCGGGTACGTGACCATCAACGGCGGTGGCGGAGGACTCAATCCGGACGGACCGTTCGGTGGTTACAAGCAGAGCGGACTCGGTCGCGAACGTGGCGCCGCCGGAATGGACGAGTTCCTCCAGACCAAGACCATGGTCTGGGGAGCCGCCGGCGGCTGAGTCCTGCGCCCCCACGACATCTCCCAAGGAAACCGCATGCAGTACGGACGAATCGGATTCGTCGGCGCCGGCAAGATCGGTGAACCGATGGTCGAACGCCTGGTGGCCGCCGGCCACCGCACGAGTGTCTACGCACGCCGCCCCGAGGTGCGCGACCGGCTGGCCCGCATCGGGGCCGCGACGACGCCCACGATCACCGACGTCGCGGCGTCCGACGTCGTGATCGCCTGTGTCTTCGACGACGCGCAACTGACCGAGGTCGCGCCGACCGTCATCGAGGCGATGCCGTTGCACACCGTGTTCATGTCCCATACGACCGGGAGCCCGGACACCGTCCGGCAACTCGAGCGGATCGGCGCGCCCCGCGGGGTGTCGATCGTCGAGGCCCCGTTCAGCGGCACTCCGGAGATCATCCGCGACGGTCGACTGACCGTCTTACTCGGCGGCGACGACGACGCCGTGGATCGCGGTGCCGCCGTCGTGAGCGCGTACGCGTCCCGTATCCACCGGACCGGAGGGCTCGGTACCGCGTTGTCGGCGAAGTTGCTCAACAATGCGCTGTTCGCCGCCTGCACCCAGATCACCCTGTCTGCGTTGCGGTCCGCGGACGAACTCGGCATCGGTGAGGGTGTGCTCCTCGACCTGCTCGCCGACTCGAGCGGCGGCAGCGCCGCGGCACGGTACATCGCCGACTCGGGTCAGGATGCCGAGGCGTACAGCACGCGCATCGCGCGCTATCTGACCAAGGACCTCGACGCGGCACGCGCCGCGGCCGACCATCTCGGGGTCGACATCACCAACCTCCTCGCCGCAGCACAGCTCGGCCCGATGCGGCTCGGTGCATCGGAGCTCGCCTCCGGTGCACCGGACCGCGCCTGACCCACCCGATGAACATCGCCACTCACCAGGAGGAGACATGAGCACCACCGAACCGCAACGAGCCTGCCCGGTCCACGAGTTCAATCACTACCAAGAGCTGCCTTACGGCGCGAAACTCGAGTTCTACGATCAGCTCCGCGACGAGGGGCCGATCATCCACAACACCTTCGCCGATCATTACATCGTGACCGGCTACGAAGACATGCTGGCCGCGTATCAGAATCCCAGCGTGTTCTCCAATTCGGCCGTCACGGTGTTCAATCCGAACCCGACCTTCCGGTGGATACCGCAGATGCTCGACGGTGACGAACATCGGCAGTGGCGCAAGCAGCTCGGACCGCTCTTCTCCCCCAAGCATGTCGAAGGACTCGAGGACAAGGTGCGCGAGCGCGCCGTCGAACTCATCGAGTCGATTGCCACCCGCGGCCGGTGCGACTTCATCGAGGACTTCGCGAACCAGTATCCGTCGTTCATCTTTCTCGATCTGATGGGGATGCCCTTCGAGGATCTCGACACCTTCCTCCATTGGGAGCACGAGATCCTCCATGTCTCGGGAGATGCCGAAGAGACAGCGCGTCGCCGCGGCGCCGCCACCGCCGAACTGACCGAGTACTTCCGCAAGCTGATCAACGAGCGCCGCGCGGACCCCCGCGACGACCTGATCAGCAAGGCGATCTCCTTCGAGGTCGACGGCAATCCGGTCAGCCAGGAAGACATGGAGTCCTTCTGCATCCTCATGTTCATGGCCGGCCTCGACACCGTGACGGCGACCCTCGGAACCACATTCCACTACCTCGCAACCCACCCCGAGGACCGTCAGGCGATCGTCGACGATCCCGACCTCATCCCCTCGGCGATCGAGGAGATGCTGCGGGCCTTCGCAATCGTGATCCCGTCGCGGAAGGTCATGGAAGACACCGAGATCGCCGGCTGCCCCGTCAAGGCCGGCACGATGGTGTGCATGCCACTGAACCTGGCCACCCGCGACGAGGCCGTCTACGACGACGCCAAAGAGGTCCAGCTCGATCGCAGCCCGAACAACCACATCGCTTTCGGCGCAGGTCCGCACCGCTGCCTGGGGTCGCATCTGGCCCGGCGTGAACTCCGAATCGCCTTGGAGGAGTGGCACCGCATCATCCCCGACTATCGACTCTCGCCGGATTCCGCACCGACCGAGAAGGGCGGACAACTCGGCCCCAGCGGAAACATCTTCCTCGAGTGGGACATCTGAGGCGGCCGCGATGAGAATGTCTCTCCGACGGTCTGATTCGGATCGACACAGCCGTCTGGCCCCGCTGCTGCTGCGCGGCGCGGTCGGCGGCACCCTGATCGCGCACGGCGTCAAACACGCTCGGAGCCTTCAGGGCACCGCCGGATGGTTCGGGTCGATCGGTTTCCGGCAGCCACGACTGCAGGCGATCTCGAGCGCTGTCGTCGAGGTCGGCGCCGGATCGGCCCTTCTCGCGGGTGCTGCGACACCGGTGGCAGCAGCCGCAGGCATCGGCACGATGGCCGTCGCCGCCCGGTCGGTTCACGTGCGTAACGGCTTCTTCATCACGGCCGAGGGATGGGAGTACGTCGCCAACCTCGCTGTGGCGTCGGCCGTCCTGGCCGGGATCGGCCCCGGACGCCTGAGTGTGGATCGTGCGCTGGGCTGGGACCGATGGCTCCACGGGGAGCGCGCCCTCGCCGGCGCCGCGGTAGTCGGCCTCGGTGCCGCCGCGGCCCAGCTGGCGACGTTCTACACCGAACCGCAGTCCTGACGACTCCGACGGTGGGGCGGGGCATCGACTCCGCCCCATCGCTGTCTGTTCGGTGCCGAACGAGCCCCGAGGCGTATCGAAGTCCCAGAACCACCACCAGCCAAGCAACAACGAGAAATCACCCGCCGGCCAAGCCACGAGAAACCCCCGCCGGTCGAATACGCGCGACCACCGCCGGTCGAGTAGCCACGAGCGAGCGCAGCGAGCCCGAGGCGTATCGAGGCCACAACCACCACCGACCAAACAACCACAAGAAACCACCCGCCGGTCGAGTAGCCACGAGCGAGCGCAGCGAGCCCGAGGCGTATCGAGGCCACGCCACGACGAAGTAACACAACAGATCTCGATACGCCCTTCGCCTAGCGGCTCAGGACTACTCGATCAGCGGTCACCACGCCCTTCGCCTAGCGGCTCAGGACTACTCGATCACCGGTGACCGCGCGCCCACTGGCGGACGCCGTCAACGCACGCCATCAGCGGTGTCGGCGCCCCCACAGGCAGACCCCATCAACGCACGCCATCAGCGGTGACCGCACTCTCACTGGAACACTCAGCGGTCCAGACGCGCGAACACGCGTCCGACCGCCCGGTCGCGAAGGTCCTCGGCCCGAACGCACAACGCCTCGTTGGCAACTGCGCGGCGAAGTAGCAGGTGCGCCGGGTGCTCCCAGGTGAACCCGATACCACCGTGCACCTGGATACATGCCTCGGCAGCGCAGACCGCGGCTTCGACCGCGTGCGCGACCGCCAACTCGGTGGCCAGTTCGGCCTCGTCACCGGACTCCAGGTCGGCTGCCGACAGGACCAGATTCCGCGCACTCTCCGCATCGACGAGGACGCCGGCACAGCGGTGCGAAACCGCCTGGAACGAGCCGATCGGTCGGCCGAACTGCTCCCGTTGGCCTGCCCAGTCGACCGCCATCGCCAATGCACGGTTTGCGATTCCCACCGAGTCGGCCGCGATCATCAACCGCGCGGTCCGGTCGGCGGCGCCGATCGCCTCGAGCACAGCGCTGCCGGTCGCGACGACGGTTCCACGCGCGCCGTCGAGACACACGGTCCCGATCGACGAGGTGAGGTCGACGCCGTCACGCCGCGTGACGGTCACCGCAGAGGCGCCGACGACGAGCACCACCGGTTCTCCGGAGGGTTCCGTGCGCGCCACCACCGCCAGAAGGTCGGCGTCCGCCGCGCCCGGCACCCGTGAGACCGAACCGGACAGCACGCCGTCCGTGTCGAGGACCGGCGTACGGTCCGTCGACGGATCGGCGATGTCGGCGACAACCGCCGCCCGCGCCCCGTCGATCAGTGTTCGTGCGCCCTCGTCCGCACCGCAGGACAACAGCAGCGCCAGAGCGGACACGGTCGGGACCAGCGGGACCGGCGCCAGATGGAACGCGGTCTCCTCGATCGCGGCGGCCAGGAGGCGTTGCGACGCACCGCCTCCGCCGAGCGCCGCGGGCGCGGCCAGCCCGGGCAGCCCGAAGTCGACGAGCGCCTGCCAGACCTGAGGCACCGGTCGCTCACCGGCGATGATCCGTTCCGTGTCGACATGTTCGGCGACGATCCCTGCCACGGTCTCGCGCACGGCGGCCTCGTCTCCCACCGGAGTGGACAGCGGCCGACCGGCCTGGACGACCGGGGCGCGACGTCGCTCCCCACGGTGAGACGGCAGCCCCAGGACGACTTCGGCAATCGTGTTGCGCTGGATCTCCGCCGTGCCCGCGCCGATGGTCGACGCACGAGACATCAGATACCCGTATGTCCATCGTCCGCCGTCGACCGCGCCCGTCGCGCGACTGCCCAGGGCAGCGCCCGACCCGATCAGTCGCAACGCCAGTCGATGCAATCGCTGTTCGAACTCCGACTTGACCAACCTGTTGATCGACGACAAACCGATCGGATCCTCGTTGCGCAGCACCGCATCCAACGCACGCGCACTGTTGCTCGCGATGGTGCGTACGTCGGTTTCCAGACGTGCGAGCTCTTGTCGCACATGCGGGTCGTCGCGACGGCCTACGTCACCGGCGAGTCGGAACACCTTGTCCACCGTGGTGCGATAGCGGAACTCGTCGGCAAGGAGCGCGGTTGCACGTTCGTGCCCGAGCGACGTCCGCATGATCGACCATCCGCCGCCCTCGTCGCCCACGCGATTGGCGACCGGTACCTCGACATCGTCGAGAAACACCTCGGCGAAGTGGTGACCACCGGACGCATCGCGTAGGGGCCTCACCGTGACACCCGGCGAGTCCATGGCGATGAGCAGGTAGGTGATACCCGACTGTCCGCGACCCGCCGGTCCGGTGCGGGCCAACGCAAACATCCAGTCGGCTCGGTCGGCCATCGTGGTCCAGATCTTCTGTCCGGTCACGCGATAGACGTCACCCTCCCGGACAGCTCGGGTGGACAGCGAGGCGAGATCACTTCCCGCGCCGGGCTCGGAGAAGCCCTGACACCAGAACTCCTCTGCCCTCAGCAGGGGTTCGAGGTAACGCTTGCGCTGTTCATCGGTGCCGTGCACGATCAGCGTGGGCGCGACGATGAACGACATCGTGCACGGATGACGCGGGGCGCCTGCCGCAGTGGTCATCCGGTAGTACTCGAGCTGATCGGACAGGTCGAGTTCCATGCCTCCCGCCGATGCGGGCCACCCGGGTGCGGCCAGGCCGGCATCGACGAGTTCGGACTGCCAGGCGACTGCCGCATCGAAGCGGGCCTCGGAGGTCTGGGGCCGCCGACGATGCGAATGGTCGTCGAGCAATGCCGCCAGGCGTTGGCGCCAGGGACCTCGCCGATCCGGCTGCCCATCCCGCTGATCGACCTCTTCACCCCGGCGGCCGGCGTGCGCGCCCCGGCGATCGAGCTCACTGTCCGTCGTCACGTCACCGATCCCCTGTGGCAGAACGTTGTTGTCCGGTACGTCGTTTCCCGTATCGCTGTGTGATGTCGGCGCTGCTCGTACGAAACGACACGGCCGCCTCGGCCTCGAGCGCGAGCGCCTCGGTCACCGACGCTCCCGCGCCTTCCTTGAGCAGGCGCAGCATGCGTTGGACGGCGCCCGGGTGGCCACCGGCGATCGCCTGTGCGACCTCGCGGGTCCGGTCCGCCAACCGTGGGCCCTCGATCACCTCGTTGGCGAGTCCCACGCGAAGCGCGGTCTGCGCGTCGATCGGTTCACCGCTCAGGATGATCTGGATCGCGGCAGCCAATCCGACCGTGCGCGGGAGCAGTGCACTGCCACCCCACCCGTTCAACAGCCCGATCTGCGCATGGGTGTCCGCGAACACCGCATCTGTCGAGGCGATGATGAACGAGCAGTTGACCGCGAGCTCGAAAGCTCCTGTGTAACAAGGCCCGTTGACCGCTGCGATGACCGGCTTGGAGATCGCCCGCAGAACCTGGGTGGGCGTCGGCCCCTCGGTACGTGGCGATGGGCCCGACAATGCTTCGGGTAGATCGACTCCCGAGGAGAAGGACGTCCCGGCACCGGTGATCACCACTGCGTGGACATCGTCGTCGGCGTCGGCACGCCACAGTTCCTTCTTCAGGGCACGCCTCATGTCCCTGTTGATCGCGTTGCGAACCTCCGGACGATTCATCGTCAGGATCGTGACGTTGCCGTCCTGCTCGACGAGAAGGCTTGGTTCGGTGGAACTCTCGTGCCGCTCGGCCATCAGCGTCCTCCTCCCGCACTCACCAGCGGATCGGTGACGATACGTCGCTCGAGCCCTCGAATGACCTCCTCGGCCTCGGCCGCGGTGCGCCGCACCACCTCACCGGCCGACGGGATGTCGTGCACGAGCCCCTGGGCAAGCCCGACGGTCCAGATCCCGAGTTCGGGATCGCCTTCGGCGAACACCCGACGTCCCCGAACCCCGGCCACCAGATCCTTGATGTCGCGGAACCTTCCGCCGCGCTCCAGGATCTCGATCACCTCGTCACTCACCGAGTTCTTGGCCACCCGCATGCTGTTGCGCAATTGCCGCATGATCAATCGGGTGTCGCGCTCGGACGCATCGACGATGATTCGCTTGATGTCGTCGTGAACCGGACTCTCCGCGGTGCACATGAATCGCGTACCCATGTTGATCCCGCCGGCACCGAGGGCCAGAGCCGCGGCCAGCCCACGACCGTCGGCGAACCCGCCCGACGCGACGAACGGGATGGACAACGAATCGGCGGCGGCCGGGATGAGGATCAGGCCGGGGATGTCATCTTCACCCGGATGTCCTGCACATTCGAATCCATCGATACTGACGGCATCGGCACCGATGCGCTGCGCCTTGAGCGCGTGAGTCACGCTCGTGCACTTGTGGATCACCCTGATGCCGTGTTCTTTGAGATGCTCGATGTGCACGGTGGGATCCGAACCCGCCGTCTCGACGATGGGCACCCCCGACTCGATGATCACGCGACGGTACTCGGCGAACGGAGGCGGGTTGATCGAGAGGGTCAGGGTGATGTTCACGCCGAACGGACGGTCCGTCAACGACTTGACACGCTCGATCTCGGCCGCGAGATCGTCCGGGGTGGGCTGGGTGAGGGCGGTGATGATGCCCAGGCCACCGGCGTTGCACACCGCGGCGGCCAGTTCGGCACGACCGACGAACATCATGCCGCCCTGCACGACCGGATGTTCGACTCCGAACGTCTCGGTGAAACTCGTTGTGAGCATTGACAACTCCTGATGAAAGGCACGGAATCGCGGTCGGGTGACGAGGGATGAACGACCCGAGTCCACAGTGAAGCTACATATCTAACATAGTTGCCTATGTAGATCGCTGCAACCACCCCTGGATCGCGCCTGCCGTCACCTTCACGACCGCACAGAACCGGCCACCGCAGACCGGTGCGACCCAGGCGCCAGGTGACCACCACAGCGCGCGGATCACCACGTCCAAGCCGCCCGCAACCAGGGCCACGACCTCGGCAAGTGCACGCGATTCACTCATCGACCGAGCCCTGGGGGCCACATCCGTCACCACCCCTTCGACCACGCGGGACGATCTTCACTCCGAACTAGTGACAGCCGGTCGCCCATGTGCAATAGTGACTCATCACACATAGTTATCTAGGTCATCTACCGATGGACACGTCCCCCGGATCGGCGCCCCGAGTGAACCCGGCATCCGATCGGCGCGACTTCACTCGGCCTGGACTTCGAAAGGGAACCCCATGAACCCGATGCGCGGAACACGTCGTTCACGATTGGCCCCGGCCCTCGCGGCATCCGCGATGATCGCGGCCGCCGTTCTGAGCGGTTGCGCCGACGACAGCAGCGACTCGTCGACGCCGTCGGAGACCGCAGCACCGGCAGCGTCCTTCCCCGGAAAGGTCGCCTCCGGCACGCCGATCAAGATCGGTCTGATCAACAACGAAGGTGGCCAGGCCATCTCGGAACCGGACAATCGGATGGCCGCCGAAGCCGCAGCCACATACGCCAACGAACAGCTGGGCGGGATCGGCGGTCACCCGGTCGAGTTGGTGGTGTGCAAGAACGGCGAAGAGCCTGCCTCCGCGCGTGACTGCGCGAACCGCATGGTCGAGTCCAAGGTCTCCGCAGTCGTGGTGACCACAACCGGACAGGGCGACGTGATGGTGCCGATCGTCACCGGAGCAGGTATCCCCTACGTCTCCGCATCCGGTCAGAGCATGCAGGAACTGACCGGCAATGACGTGTTCCTCTGGACCGGCGGATTCCCGTCGAGCCTGCAGGCCATGGCAACTCATGCCAAGAGCGAGAACATGAAGCATGTCACCGCTTTCACCATCGACGTCCCCGCTGCCGTGAACGGACTGAAGGCGATCGGCGTTCCGGCATTCAAGGCCAACGGCATCGACTTGAAGGTCGTGACGATCCCACCGGGCACCCCGGACGCGACGCCGCAGGTCAGTGCCGGGTTGGCCGACTCCCCCGAGGGCGTCGTCGTGGTCGGTGAGGGAACGCTGTGCACTGCCGCGTTGAAATCCCTCGGGACACTTGGCTTCTCCGGCGAGAAGATGGGAATCCAGGCGTGCGCCACCCCGGATGTCGTCGATGCGGTGGGCTCCAGCATCGACGGCACCAAGATCTTCACCGCCGCCCAGACCACCGGTGACAACCCCGAGGCAACCCTGTATCGCAGTGTGATCGCCAAGTACGCTCCGGACACCGACATCTCCGGCTACGCCTACGTCGGCTATCAGGGCGTCCTGGGCCTCGTCCGCGCGACCACGTCGCTCGAGGGCGCCGACACGTCCCCGTCGGCGGTGACCGCGGCGATCCGCTCGGCCCGCGACGTGACGTTGCCTGCCGGCGACGGACTCACCTTCACATGCGACGGCAGCGCCAACCCGATGATGAAGGCCGTGTGCGGCAAGGGATCGGTGGTGGCGACGCTGAAAGACGGACAGCTCGTCGATGCCGAGATCGTCGGCCGGCAATAGTCGGCGGACCCCGGATCGATCGAGAGCACGACGATGACACAGGACATCCAGTTCTTGTTCCTCGGCCTGGGCAACGGGGCCGTGTACGCGGCCCTGGCCCTCGCCCTGGTCATGACGTACCGCAGTTCCGGCGTGGTGAACTTCGCCACCGGCGCGATTGCGCTCTACGTCGCATACACGTTCGCGTACCTCCGAAACGGCGAGCTGTTCATCCCCATTCCCGGGCTGCCCACGACGCTCGATCTCGGCGGTGAACTCGACGTGTTCACGGCGATGGTGATCTCACTCGGCATCGCCGCGCTGCTCGGGGTGCTGCTGTACTTCGGGATCTTCCGGCTCTTGCGCGCAGCGCCGGCGGCCGCAAAAGCCGTCGCCTCCATCGCATTGATGCTGGCGATCCAGGCGTTGCTCGCAGCACGGCTGGGCACCACCCCGGTATCCGTCGACGCGATCCTACCGACGGGAATCCTCACCCTGGGCGACATCCGTGTACCGGTCGATCGGCTGTGGTTCGCGGGCATCATCGTCGCCCTCACGGTGATACTGGTCCTGGCATTCCGCCTCACCCGATTCGGGCTCGCGACCCGAGCCGCGGCCGAATCCGAGACCGGCGCATTGGTCTCCGGCCTGTCACCCGAACGGATCGCCTACGCGAACTGGGCATTGAGCACGATGATCGCGGGTCTGTCCGGAATCCTGATCGCACCGATCGTGCCACTCATCCCGGTGTCGTACACCCTGTTCATCGTGCCCGCACTCGCCGCGGCCCTGGTCGGAAACTTCCAGGCCATCGGCCCGGCGGTCGCGGCAGGCCTCGGCATCGGGGTACTGCAGTCGGAGATGACCCACCTGCAGTCGACCATCGACTGGCTGCCGCAATCCGGTATGGCCGAGCTGATCCCGCTCGTTCTCATCCTGGTGTTCCTGGTGTTCCGGGGAAAGCCGCTGCCGACCCGCGGTGCGCTCATCCAGAACACCTTGGGAACCGCACCGCGCCCACGTAATCCCCTGCGGGTCGCAGCCGTGTGGACGGTGATCGCGCTGGCCGGGCTGCTGTTCACCGACGGCAGTTACCGTGGCGCCCTCATCATGACCCTCACACTGGCGATCGTCGCTCTGTCACAGGTCGTGGTCACCGGATTCGCCGGCCAGATCTCGTTGGCGCAGTTGACTCTCGGAGGCGTCGGGGCGTTCATGTTGAGCCGGTTCACGGTGGACATGGGCATCCCGTTCCCCATCGCCCCGATCCTCGCGGCCTTGGTCGCCACCGTGGTCGGCGTCATCGTCGGTCTTCCGGCCCTGCGTATCCGGGGCCTCCCGGTCGCCGTCGTCACCCTGGGTCTCGCCGTGTTCTGCGAAGCATTCTGGTTCCGCAACAACAAGTACAACGGTGGGATCGACGGCGCCCACGTGGAGAGTCCGTCCCTGTTCGGTCTCGATCTCGGAATCGGCTCCGGCGACTCATACCCACGAATCGCCTTCGGGATCGTGTGCCTCATCGTGCTCGTCGTGGCCGGTCTGTCGGTGGTGCGACTACGCACCAGCAGACTCGGCGCGTCGATGCTCGCCATCCGCGCAAACGAGCGCTCGGCCGCGGCGTCCGGGATCAACGTCTCCCGGACCAAGTTGGTGGCGTTCGCCATCGGCGCGTTCATCGCGGGCATCGGCGGCTCGCTGATGGCCTACCAGCAGACCATGGCCGTACCCGAGGCGTTCTCCGCGATCGGCGGCATCGCGATGTTCGCCGTGTGTTACCTCGCGGGTGTCACTTCGGTGTCCGGCGCCATGCTCGCAGGCATCATGGGGGCGGGCGGCATCCTGTTCGTCTTCCTCGACCGCGTCGCCAACATCGGTGAATACTATTCCGTCATCACGGGAATCCTGTTGGTCATCACCGTCATCGCCAATCCCGAGGGCATCGTCTGCGACATCTACCGACGGATCGACCAGGTGCGCGCACGCTTCGGGAAGTCGGAACCGACGGCACTCGGCACCGAACTCGATGTGGCGCCCGCCGAGGGGACCGCAGCGACGCCCGCACCGGAGATCGGTGAGATCCTGTTGTCCGCGAACGGGATCGGCGTGCGATACGGAGGTATCACCGCGCTCGACGATGTGTCGTTGGACGTGCGTTCGGGCGAGATCGTGGGGTTGATCGGGCCGAACGGCGCGGGCAAGACGACACTCATCGACGCCCTCAGCGGCTTCGCCGTCTCCACCGGCACGGTGACGCTCGACGATCGCCCGCTCACCGGTCGCCGTGCTTACGAACGCAGCCGTGCAGGACTGGGCAGGACATTCCAGGGCATCGACCTCTACGACGATCTGTCGGTGTGGGAGAACGTGTCCGTCGGGACCACGGCGTCGTTGCACCGAGGACCCGATCATCCCCCGCTCGATCCCGTTCAGATGAATCGTCTGTTCGAGGTGCTGCACCTCGATCGGGTGGTCGACCGGCCGGTACGCGAACTCTCCCAGGGCCAGCGACAACTCGTCTCCGTTGCCCGCGCGCTGGCCGGACGTCCCCGCGTCGTCCTGCTCGACGAACCCGCCGCCGGACTCGACAGCACCGAGAGTGCCTGGCTGGGCCAACGCCTACGCGCGATCCGCGCATCGGGCACCACCATCGTCATCGTCGATCACGACATGGACCTGGTCCTCGACATCTGCGACCGGATCGTGGTCCTGGACCTCGGTAAACGGATCGCCGCCGGCAGACCCGACGACGTGCGCACCGATCCCGACGTCACCCGCGCCTATCTCGGCGCGACCCACAGCGGACAGGAGTTACCAGCATGAACGCCGTGCTGCGATGCCGCGATCTGGATGCCGGCTACGCGAAGGGCCGACCATGTGTTCGCGGTCTGGACATCGACGTGCATCGAGGCGAGATCCTCGCACTGCTCGGACCCAACGGCGCCGGGAAGACCACCGGCCTCGTGACCTTGGCAGGCCTGCTGCCCGGTCTGGGCGGGACCGTGGAGGTCGACGGCAAGTTGCTACCGCCGGGGCGCGCACGAGCCGCTTGTCGAGCCGGTCTCGTTCTGGTGCCCGACAATCGGGCGTTGTTCACCACGTTGACGGCCGAGGAGAACCTGCGACTGGCGACCAGGGGTCGAGGCAAGTGGACGTCCGAACGCGACACGGTCCTCGATTACTTCCCCGGGCTCGCCAACCGGTTGAAGGTTGCGGCCGGCGCACTGTCCGGTGGGGAACAGCAGATGCTGGCCATCGGGCGAGCGCTGGTCCAGCATCCTCGTATCCTCCTGATCGACGAACTGAGCATGGGCCTCGCCCCGGTCATCGTCGAGCGATTGCTCCCGGTGATCCGTCAGGTCGCCGACGACACGGGCACCGCCGTGATCATCGTGGAACAACATGTGGGGCTGGCCCTCGGCATCGCCGATACCGCGATGGTGCTCCGCCACGGCGTCACGGTCCTGCGCGATGATGCCCGCACACTCGCTGCCGCACCGGAACTCATCGAGCATGCCTATCTCGGTGACCATCGCGGCTCGGGCGGTGACTCAGCGGCAACCACGTCGTCGGCAGAGGCCTCGGGCTGACCCATCTGCCGGGTACCCCTCGAGGTCCGGATGAACAAGTTGCGAATCAAGGTATTTCGCGAACGAAACGCACCGTACAGCTCCTGACGAAATATCAGTTCACGGCTTGTCGCCGCGACGCCCCAGAAGGGAACCGCCATGAAGACCATCCACCGACCCCAGAGAGCGCGGGCTGCTGTGGCTGCCGCGGCAGCAGGTTTGCTGTTGGCAACGGCGACCGCCTGCTCCGACGACACCGACAGCGCCGGTTCGGACGCCGCCGACAGCACCGCTGCCGTACCGTCCGGCGCGTTCGCCGGGCGCGCGGCATCGGGTGCCCCCGTGACCATCGGGCTCATCAACAACGAAGACGGCCAGGCGATTTCGCAGCCGGAGAACCGTGAAGCGGCCCAAGCCGCAGCCCAGTACGCCAACGCCGATCTCGGTGGCATCGCCGGTCGCCCGATCGAACTGGTGGTCTGCAAGGAGCAGGAGGACCCCGCGTCGGCCCGTAACTGCGCCAATCAGATGGTCGAGAAGAAGGTGTCGGCCGTCGTGGTCCCGAGCACCGGTCTCGGCAGCGTGATCGCGCCCATCATCACCAAAAGCGGCATTCCGTATGTGACCACGCTCGCCGGCAGTCAGGAGGAGGTCACGGCAGACAACTCGTATGTCCTGACCGCCGGCTCCAACACCACTCAGGCCATGGCAACATTCGCCAAGCAACAGGGCATGAAGAACGTCGTCGCCTACAGCCTCGACAATCCCGCTGCGACGGGCTCGCTACAGCAGGTCGGCGCTCCCGCCTTCAAGGCCGCCGGGATCGACTTCAAGATCATCACCATCCCGTACGGCTCACCCGACGCCACACCACAGGTCAGCGCCGGCCTCGACGAGAAACCCGACGGCGTGCTGATCCTGGGCGAGTCCACGGTGTGCACAGCGGTGTTGAAGGCCCTGCACTCGCTGGGGTCGACGGCACAGGTGATGACACCGCAAACCTGTGCGGCGCCCGAGGTCATCTCGGCGGTCGGCGCCTCGAATCTCGACGACACCAGGATCTTCAGCAGCGCCGACACGGTTTCCGATGATCCGGAGAGCGTCCTGTACCGCCAGGTCATGAGCAAGTATGCGCCGGACACGCCGACCCAGGGGTACGCCGTGACGGGCTACCAGGGCGTACTCGGCCTGGTTCGGGCCACCGCGGCGTTGACCGGTGAGGTGACGACGCAGAGCATCCGCGACGCGATCACCTCTGCCACGGATGTCGCCCTTCCCGCGGGGCACGGCATCCGATTCACGTGCGACGGCAGCGCGGTCCCCGGGCTGAAGGCGTTGTGCGGCAACACCATGATCGTGCTGACCATGAAGGACGGGAAGCTCACCGATCCGACCACGGTGAGCGTGCTGGGTGACGGCACATCCGTCGCAGGCTCCTAGCGATCGCCATCGGCGCCGTGTCGAGAGCACATGTGTGCGCTCGACACGGCGCCTACTCGTGTAGTGGCGACAGGTCCGATCGGAGGACAGCCGAGACCACACGCGGAACCACCATGCACACGCGGACGTAGCGGCACACAACTGTGCCCGGAACATCCGCGCCCTCGTGCCGGGCCGCCCGGTCAGGATGGATGGCGGCTCGCCAGGTCCCGTCCGATGATCTCCTTCATGATCTCGGTGGTACCACCGACGATGGTCTGGACTCGCGCGTCGGCGTAGGCACGCGAGATCGGGTACTCGTCCATGTAGCCGTACCCGCCGTGCATCTGGAGGCAGCCGGCGATGACCCGGTTCTGCAGTTCGGTCGTCCACCACTTCGCCTTCGCTCCCAGCGTGGCGTCGAACCGACCCGCGTTGAGCGCGAGGATGCCCTGTTCCAGAAAGGAACGGGTGATCTCGACCTCGGTGGTCATCTCGGCGAGCTTGAACCGGGTGTTCTGAAAGTCGATGATGCGGGTGCCGAAAGCCTTGCGCTCGCTCGTGTACCGGATCGTCCAGTCCAGAGCAGCCTCTGCGGCGGTCAGTGCCCGCCATGCAATGGAGAGGCGTTCCAGCGGCAGTTGCGCGGTGAGATGGTGGAAGCCTCGGCCCTGCTCACCCACCAGGTTCGACGCGGGCACGCGGACGTCGGTGAAGGAGATCTCCGCGGTGTCCTGGGCGTGCAGGCCGAGCTTGCGTAGTTTGCGTCCGCGACGAAACCCGGGCGTCGTCGTCGGCACCAGGATCAGCGACAGCTGCGGCCTTCCGTCTCGTTCGCCGGTACGGGCGGCGGTCAGGACGACATCCGACGAATAGCCGCTGGTGATGAACGTCTTGGAGCCGTTGATGACCCAGTGGTCGCCGTCGCGGACGGCCTTGGTCTGCATGCCGCGCAGGTCGCTGCCCGCCACCGGCTCGGACATCGCGATCGACGCCACGACTTCTCCCTGCGCCATGGGCGGCAACCAGGCCCGCTTTTGTTCCTCGGTGCCGAGCTCGGTGAGATACGACCCGACGATGTCCTCGTTGATCGAGAATCCGGACGCGAGTGACGCCGCGCCGACGCGAGCGAACTCCTCCTGCACGACACATCGGAACCGGTAGTCACGGGCTCCCCCGCCGCCGTACTCCTCGGGGAACCTGAGTCCGAGAATGCCGAGTGCTCCTGCGGATTTCCAGACGTCACGGCCGGTCTCACAGTTCTCTTCCCAGACATCGAGGTTCGGGGTCACGTCACGCGCCACGAAGTCACGCACGACCGCACGAAAAGCCTCGTGGTCGTCATCGTAGAACGCCTGTGCTGACATGTGCGTACTCCTTTGGGCGGTGGGATGATTCGCGAACTCGCCGTCCGTGGTGGCGTTGAGATCCGCTGAGGCCGCGCACCCGCGTCGGGGACTACCGTGTGCCCGACGCGGGTGCGAGTTCACTCGACGAGCTCGTACAGCGTCGCGTTCGCGGTGCCGCCGCCTTCGCACATCGACTGCAGACCGTAGCGGATGGCGTTGTCCCGCATGTGGTTGATGAGCCTGGTGGTCAGTATCGCGCCCGATGCGCCGAGCGGATGTCCCACCGAGATCGCCCCACCGACCGGGTTGACGATGCCCGGATCGGCGCCGAGTTCGATCTGCCAGGCCAGCGGGACCGGCGCGAACGCCTCGTTGATCTCCGCGGCACCGATGTCGTCGATCGACAGCCCCACACGGTCGAGAAGCTTTTGCGTCGCGGGGATCGGGCCGGTCAGCATCAGCACCGGATCGTCACCCACCACTGACCCCGCAACCAGTCTGACGATCGGACGCAGTCCGACTTCGGCGGCCTTCTGCGAGGTCATGATCATCACGGCTGCCGCGCCGTCGGAGATCTGGGATGCGTTACCCGCATGCACGACGCCGTCCGGGCGGAACGAGGGCTTGAGACCGGCGAGCTTCTCGGGTGTGGTGCCACGTCGCAGACCTTCGTCGATCGCGAGTGCAGTCTCTCCGATGTCGACCGGGACGATCTGGTCGTCGAAGCCACCGCGGTCGGCGGCCGCCGCGGTCAGCTCGTGCGATCGCGACGCGTACTCGTCGAGCATCTGCCGCGACATCTCCCACTTGGCAGCGATCATCTCGGCGCCCTGGCCCTGATTCAGCTCATCGACGCCGTACCGGTCGAAAACCGTTTGCCCGTACGGAAACCCACTCTCTCGCGCGGCGCCGAGAGGTACCCGGGACATCGTCTCGACGCCGCCGGCAACCGCGATGTCGTAAGCGCCGGCGAGCACTGCATGAGCCGCCGACTCGATGGCCTGCTGACTGGAACCACAGGCCCGGTTGATGGTCACGGCAGGAACCGAATCGGGCCAGCCGGCCGCGAGTACGGCAAATCGGCCGACGTTGCTCGACTGGTCCCCGAGCTGCGTGACACACCCCCACATCACGTCATCGACGGACACCGGATCGATCCCGGTGCGCCGCACGAGTTCTCGCAACACCACTGCGGACAGGTCCACCGGATGGACATCGGCGAGAGAGCCGTTGCGTTTGCCGATGGGGGTACGCACCGCCTCCACGATCACGGCATCTCGATTCGACATGGAACGCTCCCCTCGGTCCGGACAGATGATCGCAGCCTAAAGTAGGACAGGTGGTTAACCATGTCAATGGCCATCGCACGAGGCACCCCAGCGGTCCGCAACCGCCACCGTGTCGGCACCGGATTTGCTGAAGCCCAACGGAATTCGCGGTGTCCACGCCCCCTCGGATGTGGCCACCAGGACTTCGCGGTGCGCAATGTGTGGATGTGCGGGCGCCTCGGACAGATCCAGCACCGGGGCCAGGCAGGCATCGGTCTGCTGGGCTCGGCGCGCCCACTCGTCGCGTGAACGTCTGCCGATGGTGTCACCGATCACCCTGCGCAGCATCGGCCAGTTCTCCGGATCCTCACGTCCGTGCGCCAGTTCGGGATCGAGGTCGAGAACCTCGAGCAACGCCTCGAAGAACAGCGGCTCGAGGGCGGCAACCGCGACGTACTTGCCGTCTGCACAGACGTATACGTCGTAATAGGGCGCCCCGGTGTCCAACCGATTCGTCCCGGGCTCGTCCGACCAGGTCCCCCGCGCGCGGTATTCGTGCTGCATGGAGGTGAGATAGGTGGTGCCGTCGACGATCGCGATGTCGAGCACGGCGCCACGCCCGGTCCGTTCGCGCTCGTGCAGAGCAGCGAGAACCGAGGTCACCAGGTACATCGCGCCACCGCCGAAGTCGCCGAGCAGGTTTGCCGGAGGCACCGGGGCCGTCCCGGCACGCGTGGCCAGGTGTAGCGCGCCGGTGACCGCGATGTAGGTCAGATCGTGGCCCGCGGTGTCCGCGAGCGGTCCGGTCTGTCCCCACCCCGTCATGCGGGCGTAGACGAGTCCCGATTCCTCGGCGTGCACATCGTCGGGCCCGAGCCCCAACCGCTCCATCACGCCGGGACGGAAGCCCTCCACCACGACATCCGCCGCCTCGATGAGTTCCCGGACGCGGGCGCGGGACCGTGGGTCCTTGAGGTCGAGTTCGAGGGGATTTCGATTGCGCACGAGCGCAGGATTCGGTGCGCCGGGGCGACACACGGGTACGACCTCTGCGCCGAGGTCGGCCAAGAGCATGCACGCGAACGGCGCTGGCCCCAATCCCAACATCTCGACAACCCGCAGGCCGCGTAACGGCTGTGCTGACAAGGTCAGTTCCCTTCTGCCGCCGACCATCCACGTGGCCGTCGGACAGCTCAGTGGGTTTCGATGGCCCGTTCCGGACACGCCGCCGCGGCTTCGGCCGCGATCGACTCCTGTCCCGGTGGGACATCGATCTCGGCATTGCACGCATAGCCGCTGTCGTCGATGTCGAACAGATCGGGAGACGTGGCGTAACAGCGGGCGTGGCCGGCGCATTTGTCGAGGTCGATCGACACTTTCATGGTGAACTCCGTTTCGTGGTTGTCCGATCACGTCCGCCCTCAGGTGATGGCACCGGCGATCTTCAGGGCGATCAGTTGCTCGTCGTCGAACCCGAGTTCGTGCAGGACCTCGTCGGTGTGTTCGGCGAATCCCGGCGCCCGAGACATCTGGACGGCGGCGTTGTCGAACTTCACCGGATTGGCCACGAGCTTCTGCGTTTTGCCCTCGGCATCGACGAATTCGGCGATTCTGCCGTTCGCGGTCAGCGCTTCGTCGGTGCCGAGTTCCCACGAGTCCTGGACGACGGCCCACTGCCCGCGGATGTCCTTGAGCGCAGCACGCCAGTGTTCGAGTGGATGCTCACCGATGACCCCGGCGAGGATGTCGATCGCTTGGTTGTGGTTGGTGGTGAGCAATTCGTCGGTGGCGAATCGCTCGTCGCCGATCAACTCGTCGTGACCGATCGCCCGACAGAACTCCGGCCAGTAGTGCCCGGCCTGCAGCATGGACAGCTGAATCCAGCGGCCGTCCGAGGTCCGGTAGTTGCCCGACAACGGATTCGCGGCACTCTGCGAACGTCGATCGATCGACTGGGCAGGCATGGCCTCCCCACGAGCCAGTGCCATGTTCACGGTGAACTGGGTCGCCCACGCACCCACCGCGAGCAACGACACGTCGATCTCGGAGGTCTCTCCGGTGCTCGCCCTTCCATACAGCGCGGCGGCGATGCCGCCGGCGATCGTCATGCCGCCGATGTTGTCTCCGTATGCCCCGGCGGGCATGAAGCTGACACGCTCGGCTTCCCGTGGTGTGGTTCCGAAGGCACTGCCCCCACGCGCCCAGAACGCGGTTGCGTCATATCCGCCCTTGTCGGTGTCCGGGCCCTCGGTACCGAAACCGCTGCCGGAAACGTAGATGATGTCCGGGTTGATGGCCCGGATGTCTTCCAGCGTGATCCCCAGCTTCCGTCGGGCCGCCGGCAGGAAATTGGTGAGGAACACATCGCTGCCCCGCACGAGTTCTTTCAGAACCGGGCGGGACTCGGCGCGCTCGAGGGCCAATCCCACACTGCGCTTTCCCCGGTTCGGGCCCTCCATGATCGGGGCGAATGACGAGTTGGCCGTGTCGTATCCGAGAACCCGGACCAAACCACGCTGGGCGTCGCCCTTCTCGGCATGCTCGACCTTGACGATGTCGGCACCCCAGTCGGCCAGTACGGCTCCGGCCGCCGGGACGAAGGTGAACTGTGCGACCTCGAGAATGCGGACGCCTTCCATCGGACGGTGCATACCTGCTCCTCCTGATTCGTCCCCGGTACGCCACCGGTCGTCCGCGGGGACCATGACCTTTGTGCTGAAACAGTGTTGACGATCTCGCCGACCTGCCGTGTGCCGCTCCCGGCGAGTGGGACCGGCTTCAGGTGCCGAGCAGTTCGAGGATGGTGGCGTTGGCCTGCCCACCGCCTTCGCACATCGTCTGCAATCCGTAGCGGATGCCGTTGCGCCGCATGTGGAAGATCATGTCGGTCATGATGCGCGCACCCGATCCGCCCAGTGGGTGACCGAATGCGATGGCCCCACCGTTCGGGTTGAGCAGAGCCTCGTCTGTACCGAACTCGCTCTGCCATGCCAACGGCACCGTCGCGAACGCCTCATTGACCTCGAATACCCCGATGTCGCCGAGTCGCAGTCCCGATCTGGCCAGTGCCTTCTCCGTTGCCGGGATCGGACCGGTCAGCATGATGACCGGGTCGGACCCCGTCACCACCGCGGTGTGCACACGCGCAATCGGCTCGAGCGAGTGACGTCGCGCCGCATCCTCACTCATCACCAACACCGCCGCCGCGCCATCGGAGATCTGGGAAGCGTTGCCGGCGTGGATGACTCCATCGTCGGCGAAGACGGGCTTCAGTGCGGCCAACGACTCGACGGTGGTCCCACGCCGGATACCCTCATCCGTGGTCACCTCCCCCTGTGCGGTCGTCACCGGGACGATCTGATCGGCGAGCAGTCCGGCATCCTGTGCCGCGGCAGCTCGCTCGTGCGATCGCGCGGCATAGCTGTCGACGTCACCGCGGGTGAATCCCCACTTCTTCGCGATCATCTCGGCACCGACACCCTGGTTCGGCACGACATCGTCGTACCGTTCGCGATAGGACCGGCTGAAGGGGCTCTCCCCCACCGAGGTCGACGATCCCATCGGCACCCTGGACATCGACTCCACCCCACCTGCGACGACCACATCATGATGCCCTGCGATCACACTCGCGACGGCGAAGTTGACGGCCTGTTGCGACGACCCACACTGTCGGTCGACGGTGACGCCAGGGATCGACTCCGGCCAACCCGCGGTCAACACTGCGGTGCGGGCGATGTCGATCGCCTGTTCGGACACCTGTTGCACACAGCCCCAGATGACGTCGTCGACAACCCCGGGGTCGATCCCGGTTCGCTCGACGACCGCCCTGAGCACGGTGGCGGACAGGTCGGCCGGATGTATTCCGGACAGGGCGCCTCGTTTTCGTCCGACCGGTGTGCGGACGGCTCCCACGATGACAGCGGACATCGGTGTCACTCCTTGACGGTTCGGCCCGCCGCGTGCGGGCTGTCGGTCGGACGAACGGGTCTCAGGCCGTCGATGATTCGAGCTCGGCGACGAGTTCCAGCAGTCGACGACGATCGATCTTGAGGGAAACGCTGCGCGGCAACGCGTCGACGGCGTGGATGGTCACCGGCACCTCGTACGGGGCGAGTTGGCCGCGGACGAATGCCTTCAATTCGGTCTCCTCGACACGATCTGCGCCGTCGACGAACTCCACCACCGCGATGGGGACCTGACCGAGTCGTTCGTCATCCCTGCCGTAGACCGTTGCGTCGAGTACCGCATCGTGCTCGCGCAAGGCGTTGGCCACCACTTCGGGCTGCACCTTGAAACCACCGCGGATGATCGCATCGTCGGCGCGCCCGTCGATGAACAGGAACTCGTCCTCGTCGATGTGCGCGAGATCGCTGGTGCGGACCCATTCATCGATACCCGACCCGGTTTGCCCCGAGCACACCTCCAGGCACCCGGTGACCCCGCGCGCCACGGCGACGCCCGACTCGTCGACGACGCGCAGTCGCACACCGGGGAACGGACGACCGACGCTGCCTCGCTTGCGCTCCCACCATTGGCCGTGCATCGGCTTGGTCCAGCCTGCAACCGCCCCGGAGAACTCGGTGGCCCCGTACACGATCAGCACCGGGATGCCGTAGCGCCCGATGAACTCGTCTGCCAGTTCGGGACTCACGAATGTGGTCCCGGCCGTCACCGCACGCAGGCTTCCGATCCGTTCCCCGGGGACATCGGCGTTGAGCACCGAGCGCATCGCTGCCGGTGGCAGACTCGCAATCCTCGGTTTGTGTTCCTCGATCGCGCCGGCCCACCCGTCGATGGTGAATCGCGGCAGCAGGACGAAGGGCCGCGCCTCGGTGAGCGCTTGCAGCACCGCCCACATGCCACCGATGTGCACGATCGCCAACGTCACCAGGGCGACGCGACCGGTGAGGGGCAGGCGCGGATCGCCGGACCTCCCGACGTGACCGTGCACCGCCGACATCGCAGCGTCGATCTGCCGCCAGGTCAGCGGAACCCGCTTGGGTGCGCCGGTGGTCCCGGAGGTGAACATCTCGATCGCCACCGGATCGGCCGACCGGTTCGGCTGGGGCACCTCGTCCCCCGACTTGCGTTTGGCGCGAGGTGCCACGCCGCCGTCGAGTGCGAACCCGTCGATCCCGAGTTCCTCCACTGCCGAGGCGAATTGCTCCGACTGCCAGAGCTCGTCGGGCGCGAGCACGACGTCCGGTCGGGTGGTGGCCACGTCGGTCGCCACCCGCGCCACCGGTTGCATGGGATTGAGGGTGACCACCGTCCTGCCGTTGCCGAGCAGGGCCATCAGTGCGGCGATCGACTCGATCCGATTTCCCAGCACCACACCGATTCTCGATCCCTCGACCGCTCCGCACTCGGCGAGCGCCCGATCGATGGACTCGGTCAGCGTGCGCACGTCGGCCCAGGTGTACCAGCGGCCATCCTGTTGGATCATCCGGGCATCGTCCGAGGCGGACCACAGCTCCCGCAGCGCTTGCCTGATACCCGCCATCACTCCTCCATCTCGCGTATGTCACCGGCAGAGATCCGTCGGACCCGAAGGGACGTCACGCACGCTCGGCGATCTGAGACAGCGGGCTCGCTCCGGCTGGGAGCGCCCGCCCTACATCCTAAGATAGATGACGTAGTTAACTATGACAACCCGGTGGGCGCAGCCCGGGTGGCGCGGCGGTTCGCGGCCGTCAGGCCTCAGCGAGGCAATCCGAGGCCGCGTTCGGCGATGATGTTGCGCATGATCTCCGAACTGCCACCGGCGATGGTGTACGCACGCGCATAAAGGAACTCATCCTGCCACCGGCCGTGATCGACACACCCGTCGCCGGCGACCACGACTCCCGACTCGGCGCAGAGTTCGAGGGCAAACGAGGCGATCTCCACGCCGAGTTCACTGAACATGAGTTTCGACATCGGGGCGTCGATCACCCTCGAGTCGTTCCGCGACACCCGCGTGAGCCCGGCATAGACCAACGCCGACAACGCCTCCACGGACGCCGACAACTCGCCGATCCGGTCCACGACGACGGCGTCCTCGATCGCCGGACGCCCGTGGCGGTGCACGGTACCGGCCAGCTCGATCAACGCGGCCACGTTCCGTCGGAGACGGACGGCGTTGTTCGCCACTCCCGAACGTTCGTGGGCGAGACTCGAATTGGCGATCATCCATCCCGCACCGGCCTGGCCGATCAGAGCGTCCGCGCCGACCGCGACGTCGTCGAGGAAGACCTCATTGAAGTCCGCGGTGCCCGTCATCTCCCGCAGCGGTCGCACGTCCACACCGGGTGAACGCATATCGATGAGGAAAGCGCTGATGCCCTTGTGCTTCGGAACGTCGGGATCGGTGCGCGCGAGGAGGTACCCGTAGTCGGCCCACTGACCGTTGGTGGTCCACACCTTCTGCCCGGTGATGCGGAACCCACCGTCGTCGCGCGTCGCCCGTGTCCGCAATGACGCCAGATCGCTACCCGCCCCCGGCTCGCTGAACAACTGGCAGAACATCACCTCACCGGTGCGTATCCCCTTGAGGTATTTGTTCTTCTGCTCATCGGTCCCGTGGTCGATGATGGCATGTGCGACCAGGTTTCCCGCGCCCTGGATCGGCGCGGGCGCGCGGCGCCGAGAGATCTCCTCGCCGACGATGATGTCCTGTTCGAGGCGGTGGGAGTCTCCGTTGCCACCGAACTCGCGGGGCCACGAGCCGCCGACGTACCCGGCAGCGAACAGGGCCCGGGTCCATTCCTTCAGAAGCGCAAGTTCCGCGGCGTTCTCCGCACTTCGCACCCCCGCCTTGGGCGCGATGTCGGGCGCATGGCGGGTGACGAAGTCACGCACCTCGGTCCGGAACTCCTCCAATTCTGTTGTCATTCCGTACTTCATGGACGATCACTCCGATCCGTCGGTGTGTCGGGGACGTCGGCGCGTCACCGGATCTCGTAGGACCGGGTGGGGACCTCCGACCTGACGACCTGGGCCTTGCCGATGGGATTGCCGAGCGAGGTGTAGGACATCCCGGTCGCGAGCGCCTGCGACCGGCCCGTGTCCCGCGACTCCCAGATCGCCCGAACACTCCCCTGGATGGCCGCAGGAGGTTTGGCGGCGACCCGCTGCGCCAATGCATGGACGCGCGGCCAGAGTTCGGCCCGCGTGACGACCTCGCTGACGAACCCGATCTCGCGGGCACGTGCGGCCGACATACGCTCGTCCAGGCCGAGCAGGACCATCCTCAGGACCTCACCGATGGGTATTCGGTGAGCCAGACCGATCGGTTCGAGTGCGGCCACGAGGCCATAGGACACATGCGGATCGAAGAACTGCGCGTCCTCGCTGGCCACGATGATGTCGGCCTCGTTGAGCCAGTACAGCGCGCCACCCGCGGCCATGCCGTGTACCGCGCAGATCAACGGCTTCCAGCATCCGTTCTGTTTCGGAGCGAGATCGCCACCGGGATCGCGCCGACTGAAGACGTTGTCGGAGATGAACGTTCCCTCACGTGTGTCCATGCCGGTCGAGAAGGCACGATCGCCCGCTCCACGCAGCACGATCACGTGGACATCGTCCTCTTCGCGCGCGAACTCCCAGAGCCACCGGAACTCGGCGCGCATCTCGTTCGTGAACGAATTCATCCGCTCGGGACGATCGAGCGTCACCGTGAGGATGTGCTCGTCGAGGCCGGCGACGACGGTGGTCAGGGCATCGAGGTCCATGCTGTCCTCTTTCTGGCGCAGGTGCTGGGCTCAGCGGCCCGACGCGGTGATAGGTTCGGCCGTGCTCACGAGTCGTTCGACCACGTGTCGCCGAACGAGCTTTCCGGTCTCGGTGCGCGGCACCTCGTCCCAGTAGGCGATGCGGTCGGGGGTCTTGCTGCTGCGCAAGGCGGTTCGGACGTAGTCGCGTAGCACGTCGGCGTCACGAACGGCGCCGGGACGGACCACCACCACCGCCTCGATGCGCTGGCCCCATTCCTCGTCGGGCACACCGACCACAGCGACGTCGAGAACGTCGGGATGACGGAGCATGACATCCTCGATCTCCGCGGGCGCGATGTTCTCCGCGCCGCGGATGATCGTGTCGTCGGCACGTCCCCCCACGAACAGGAAACCGTCGTCGTCGAGGAATCCCTTGTCCCTGGTGTCGAAGAACCCACGCTCGTCGACGACCCGCCCGACGCCGGCATACTCCGCCGAGACCTGCTCGCCGGCAACACATATCCGCCCGACCCTCCCTGCGGGCAACGGGGTTCCGTCGTCGGCGCGGATCTCGATCTCGACTCCGGGCAGGGCGCGTCCGACCGATCCGAGCCGGGCCCGCACCCGCTCGTCGGCGTCGGAGAGCGCTGCACGGTGGTCGTCGGGGCCGAGAACCGTGATCGTCGAACTGGTCTCGGTGAGGCCGTAGGCATTGACGAAACCGACCTCCGGCCACAGCGCCAGTGCCTGCTCGATGATCCGCGACGGCATCGGCGCACCGCCGTACGCGAGATTGCGCAGCGACGGCACCGACGTGTCGCCGGTCGCCTCCACGATGCGCGACAGCATCGTCGGCACCACCAATGCATTGGTCACCCGTTCGTCGCGCACGGTCTGCAACCACTGTTCCGGAGTGAACTGTTCGAGCACCAGGGTTCGTCTCCCGGCGTACAGGTTGCTGAGCACATTCGCCACCGCCGCAATGTGATACGGCGGAACACTCACCAACGCCGCCTCGGACTCGTCTGCGTTGGCGAACTCGACGGACCCCAGCACATACGAGCTCAGATTCTCGTGCCGCAGCAGCACCCCCTTCGGGGCCGCCGTCGTTCCGGACGTGTAGATGATCACCGCGGGCGGATCGCCGTCGATCGGGACGTCGCCATCGTCGGGACCCGACGTCGGCGCCGCCCGCCCTACCTCGTCGAGCCACTGCTCGGTGGTGAGGACCTGGAGCCCCGCCCGTTCCAGGATGTGCGCGTGCTGGGAATCGGCGATGCCGAGTGCAGACGGGTGATTGGCAAGGAGTGCGTCGAGTTGCTCGCGACCGAGCCGGTAATTGACCGGTACCAGCGGCACTCCGGCACGCGCGGCGGCGAACATGGCCAGGGGGAACGCGGGCCCGTTGACGGCGAGATACACGACGGCCTGCGCACCTGCGCCGGCGATGAGCCCCGCACCGGCGGCGGCCTGTGACCTCAACTGCGCAGCGGTGATCCCACCGGCCCTGGAGCCGATGACGACGCGATCGCCGAACCCGTCCGCGGCCATGTCCGACAACAACGTGATGTTCATCCGATACCTCAGTTCTCGTCCGGTGGGTGATCCCGCCGACAACGGTCAACGCACGGCGACAGCCATGCTGGACCACCGCGTGGGGTGCCGTATACCCCGCGCACTACTCATCGGGACCGTTCATCGACAACGCCATCTTCGCCGACTTAGTTTAGATAGTATTATAAGTGAGCACAACCATCGGGCGGCCGCGCGAGGCTGTCCCGAGCACCAGAACACGAGGAGCCACATGGAGATCGCAGGAAAGAAGGCCGTCGTGGTCGGCGGCGCATCCGGCATGGGACGGGCCACCGCCGAGGCCCTGGCGCGTGCGGGTGCGCATGTCGCCGTGCTGGATCGAGAGGGCAGCGAGGGCAAGGACGTGGCCACCGCGATCTCCGGGGTGTTCCACCCCGTCGACATCACCGACTTCGATGCGGCCGAACAATCTCTTTCCGCAGCGGTCGCCGATCTCGGCGGTCTGCACATCGCGGTCAACACCGCGGGCGGCGGGAAGGTCCAGAAGACCCTGGGCCGCAACGGTCCTCATGACCTGGAAATGTTCCGGCAGGTCGTGGACCTCAACCTCGTCGGCACATTCAATCTGAATCGGCTGCAGGCCATGCACATCAGTGCGAACGATCCGGTTGACGACGAACGAGGGGTCATCGTCAACACGTCGTCCCTGGCCGCTTTCGAAGGCCAGATCGGCCAGGTGGCCTACGCAGCCGCCAAGGCAGGCATCGCAGGCACCGCGTTGGTGATGGCCCGCGACCTGGGTCCGCTGGGTATCCGAGTGGTTGCCATCGCGCCGAGCCTGTTCTCGACCGGTGCCACCGCCGCGTTCACCGACGAGCAGGTCGCCCCACTGGTGAAGGATGCCGCGTTCCCCAAGCGGATGGGTCGCCCCGACGAGTACGCGAAACTCGCCTTGGCGATCGTCGACAACCCCATGCTCAACGGGCAGTGCATCCGTCTCGATGCGGGCCAGCGGTTCGCACCTCGATAGCGATCAACCACCGCCCCTGAGGTTTTCGCCTCGAGGCACCCGAGCAGCCCTCGGACACTCGTCACGCAGGGTACGGCGGCCCTGCGTGAGCCCCGGGCAATCAGTCGAGCAGGTCCTGGACCCGGAGGTCTTCACGTCCCTGCATGACGAACTGCCGCGCCACCACCATGTGCTTCTGCCAGTGGGTGAAGGCGCCCTGACCGTCGCGGGCCCGCAACAACTTGATGAACCGACGCTGCGAGCGAACGAACAGCTTGTAGTTCGTCTCGTGTTGCGCGCGATCGGAATCCAGGGTTCGCTCCTGTGCGAACGCCACGTGGTTGCGCTCGAAGATCTCGTGCACCATGCCCGAGATCAACGCGAGGGTCGGGCTGCCCGACAGTTGCACCATCCGCAGGTGCAGCTCGGCGGTCGCCCGCCCGAACTGTCCCGACGCGTAGGCGGCCGGGATGTCCTCGTCGACGAACCGCTCGAGTTCGTCGAACGCCGTATCGTCGCCCTCCTCGGCGAGCAGCTGTGCTGCCGCGGGTTCGACGGCTTCGAGGGCGCGGTACACGTCGGCCACGGTCGCCGCGGACAGCTCCAGCAGGAGCGACGCCGGCCGGGCAACCACCTCGGGACCGGGAACACACACCTTTGCACCCGACCGCGACCCGCGGCGCACCTCCACGAGCCGCTCGGCCTCGAGCACTCGGATGGCCTCCCGCAACGTGGGGCGGCTGATCGAGAAGAGCTCCATGAGCTCGGCCTCGTTGGGCAGATGGTCTCCCGCCTCGAGCTCGCCGTCGACAATCATGCTGCGTAGCTTGCGGGCCACGAGCTCCGCGGTCTTCGGGGTGCGGATGGCGCGGTCGGCCTCACCGCGGATCCGGAAGACCGGAACGGTCGAGTTGTCGGTCACGTCGGGGTGTCCTCTCCGGGCAACATCGTTTACTTTCTCAAATTACCTCACGAGCAAGGCGACCACGGGGTGGCGCCACGGGTGCTCACCGACGCAGCAGCAGGGCACCCGAAGGCACGCCTCCTCCGGCGGTCACGGCGGCGAGGCGTGCGCCCTCGACCTGACGGCCGAGCGCCTGGTGACGCAACTGCAGCACGGCCTCACGGACGAATCCGTACCCGTGCAGTCGGCCGGCCGAGAGTTGCCCCCCGTGGGGGTTCAGCGGCAACCGACCACCGAGTGCGATGGCGGTCCCGTCACCGATGAAATCCCCGGCGCCACCGAGTTCGCAGAAACCCAACCCTTCGAGCCAGGAGAGCGCGTTGAAGGTGAAGCCGTCGTACAGCAGGGCGACATCGACGTGCTCCGGCCGGAAGTCGGTCCGCGACCACAGGTGTGCCGATGGCCCCAACGACTGCGGCAGATGCGTGAGCGTGCCCTGATCCCAGGAGAGCGTCTCGGTGATCTGCGTGCCCACCGCTTCGACGTACACCGGTGGTTGCCGACCGTCGGCAGCCGTCTCGGCCGCCGACACGATGACGGCGACGGCACCGTCGACCGGCACATCGCAGTCGTAGAGCCCCAGCGGACTCGAGATCATCCGAGCGCCCAGATGATCGTCGAGGGTGATCGGATCGCGGTACACGGCCTCGGGATTGCCAGCCGCGTTGGTCCGCGCATTGACCGCGATTCTGCCGAGCGTCTCCCGACCGCCGCCGTACCGGTGGAAGTAGTGGCTTGCCGACAACGCGATCCAGTTCGCCGCCGACATCGCCCCGTAGGGTGCGCGACCCTCCATCATCCCGGTTGCCCGTGCGTTCGCGACTTTCCAACGGCCGTCACGAATAAGCGCGGCGTGTGTGGATTCCCAGACCGTCCGGAAACACAGCACGTGACGGCACAATCCGGCCGCGACCGCGAGCATGGCCGCCATGATCGAACCGTTCTGACCGGGGAACTCACTGCCACCGCTGACCCAGGTCGGGCGCAGCCGCAGGATCTCCTCGACCGGCATCGTCCCGCCTTCCGTGAGTCCCCCGCCCAGAGAACCGCCGGGATACGTTGCCAGGCCGTCGATGTCGGACAGGTCGAGACCCGCATCGGCCACCGCCGCGGTGCACGCATCGACCGTCAAGGTCAGCGGATCCACCATCAGCCGACGTCCGACCTGCGACTGACCCACCCCGGTGATCGCCACCGCGGATTCGAACTTCTGCGCGGACGCCATCGGCCGTACCCGAGCGGTGACGTCCTCGGGTTCCGGGACCGGCCCGAGTCCGGTTGCGTCCGGGTCGAGTTCGAACAGCGGGATCCAGATGTCATCGTCTGCCTGTTCGAACAGCACCCGCACCCGGGTCCCGATCTCGACATCCGTCCGATCGCAGCCGACGATGTTCGTGGTCAGCCGCGCAGATGAATCCTCTTCCAGCGCAACGATGGCGATGATGTACGGGGGCGGGAAGGAGGGCAACCACTGTTGTTCGTTCACCGTGACGGCGACGACGACGCCCCGCCCCGAGACCGGCCGCATCATGACATCTCGGCTGCGGCAGTGTGGGCACATCGGCGGCTGCGGATGGGTGCGTCGACCACACGCTCCGCAGGTGGCGATGCGCAACGTACCGTCGGCGCCCGAGGCCCAGAACTCGGCCGAGCGCGGGGTCGGCTGCGGCACCGGCCGACCTGTCGGACTGCTCACCCGACCTCCTCGCGGATCGATCGCAGAAGTTCTCATCAACTTATCTATCCTAGTTATACAGCAAGTTGGTCGGCTCCTTTCACCGAACGGCGAACGTGTGCCCGTGTGCGCCTCGAAACCGACCTCAATCGACCAGATTGACGACCGTGTCGGGATCCTGATTGCGAAAGATGAGTTCTGCGGAACGTCGGAGGTGTTCTCGCCACAGCCCTTCGGCCGCCGCCCCGTCGCGGGCACGCGCGACAGCGAGCAGATCGACGTAGTCGCCGAGAACCTCGGGGCCGGTGTCCGGCGAGCTCGGACGATAGTTCACCGAACGCAGGCTCAGTCGGTGATGGGCCCGCAGCATCTCGCCCATCGCCCGCGCCTGCGCGGCGAGCGTGTTGTTGCCGCAGTACCGGGCGATCGTCTCGTGGAACTCACGGGTGAGATCGACCCAGGCCACGAAGGCCGAGTCGGTGTCGAAACCGCCGTCGGCCAGGTCCTGCAGCGCGGCGAGCAACCCTTCGAGTTCCCGAAGCTCGGCCGCCGTGTGCCTTTCGGCGAACAATCGGGCGCAGATCGGCTCGAACTCTGCGCGCGCCTCCAGCAGATCGCGCAGCGTGGTCCGCTGGATCTGCAGGTAGTAGCCGATCTGTCGCGACACCACGCTCAGGTCGGGCGTGTGCACCCGGGCGCCGCCGCGCGCGCCGGTCACCACCACGATCAGGCCCTCGTTCTCGAGAATCCGAAACGCCTCGCGCAGGGTCGGCCGGGACACGCCGAGCTCGGCCATGAGTTCCTTCTCCGGCTTCAACATCGAGCCGGATTCCACCTCGCCACGCACGATTCGGCCGCGCAGACGCCGGGCGATCTGTTCGGCAGCCTTCGGGCTCCGCACGGCGACGCCACCGGCGAGGGACTGTCGGAGCCGATCCGGATCGGATGCCACCCGGCCCATCCTAGTGGGCAAGCGGTGGCGTCGAAGCCGTCATGCCGTCGCAGGCAGGGCGACGAGTCGACGTCGATGCTCACTCACCACACCGTCGAGCAACTCATCCACCTTGATCCTGCGTAGCAGCAGATGCACGTCGTGCTCCCACGTGAATCCGATCCCGCCGTGCACCTGCAACGCCGACTGGGCCACCTCACTCGCCTTGCGTCCGACGAAGGCCACCGCTGCCGAGACCGCGCGCGACCGGGACGCGACATCGGCATCGTCGTCGAGCGCGACAGCGGCAGCCCAGAGCACCGAACGCGACGCCTCGACCGCGAGCACCATGTTCGCCAGATGGTGTTTGATCGCCTGGAACGAGCCGATCGGCTGGCCGAATTGCGTTCGCTGACCGGCATATTCGGCGCTCAGCCCGAGGAGACGATCCGCACACCCCAGAGCATCGACGGCACGGAAGGTGGCGATCTGGTCGATCACCCTGCCCACCTCGCCCGAGGGCAACACCGTCCAGTCATCCGCCTCGACATGGGAATCGATCTCGACGACGGCCCACGAGCGGAGCAGATCGAGGGTCTCGAGAACCCTGACCTCCACATCGCGCACCGGTATCGCCGCGACGATGTCCCGCCCGTCGTCGAGCTGTGCGGTCACGACGACATGGTCGGCGTCGATGACACCGGTGGCGGGGGCAGTCGTGCCGACGATGCGCAGCCGATCCTCCACGACCTCGAGGTGCATCGACTCCCCCGGATACGTCGGAATGGCGACATCGGCACCGGCCGCCACCGACTCGGCGCGAGGGTGCCCGAGGTCCTCGAGCAGTCGCGCTCCGATGGCCATCTCGGCGAGCGGCACCGGGCTGCCCGCCCATCCGTGCGCCTCCGCGAGAACGAGCAGGTCGACGTTGGTCGCGGCGACCTCGGAGGTGAACATACCCGCGAAGCCGGCCTCGACCACGTGTGCGCGCAACGCCTCGGAGATCGTCGCGGGCCCGTCGTCGATGTCCGCGCGCCGTTCGCCGATCGGATCGTGCTTGCCCAACCATGCACGCTCGGCGTCGGTCAGGTCCCGTTGCTCGACGCTCAACCCGAAATCCATCAGCCCTCCCACAGATCGGTTGTCACACATAGTTAACCATGTGGGGCCGGTTGTGCGACAGTGCTGTCGAGCGCCGCCGTTCACCGAAAACGCCGAACTCCCAGAAGCACAGCGAGTTCCGCGTGCTTCCGGGAGTTCGGCGTGATCCCTGTACGACCGGCTCGTGGACATCACCGAGCCGATATCAGACTCCCGCGTTGGCGTCCTGCGTCTTCTTCAACTCCAGGGCGATGTCGATGAGCTGATCTTCCTGACCGCCCACCAGCTTTCGACTTCCGGCCTCGAGCAGGATCTCCGCAGCGGACACGCCGTAACGCTCCGCATGCCCTTCGGCGTGCTTGAGGAAGCTCGAGTAGCAGCCCGCGTAGCCCATCATCATCGCCGACCGATCGACGAGACACTCCGACGGCATGGCCGGACGCACCACATCCTGCGCGGCGTCGGCGATCTTCATGAAGTCGATACCGGTGGTGATGTCGAGTTTGTCGCAGACGCCCACGAACGCCTCGGTCGGCGTGTTACCTGCACCCGCACCGAACCGACGGATGGAGCCGTCGATCTGCTGCGCGCCTGCGCGGATGGCGTTGATCGAGTTGGCCACCGCGATGTCGAGATTCTCGTGTCCGTGGAATCCGATCTGCGCGTCGTCGCCGAGCTCGGCGCGCAGCGCCTCCACCCGATCGGTGACGTCTTCGAGAACCAGCGCCCCCGCCGAGTCGACCACGTACACACACTGACAACCGGCATCGGCCATGATCCGCCCCTGCGCGGCAATGACTTCCGGCGGCTGCGAGTGGCTCATCATCAAGAACCCGACCGTTTCGAGTCCGAGTTCGCGAGCCAGCCCGAAGTGCTGGATCGACACATCAGCCTCGGTGCAGTGCGTCGCGATGCGGCAGATCTGGCCACCGTTGTCCTGCGCGGCCCGGATGTCGTCCTTGGTGCCGAGTCCGGGCAGCATCAAGAAGGCGATCTTCGCGTTCTTCGCCGTCTCGGCGGCAGCCTTGATCAATTGCTGTTCGGGCGTCTTGGAGAACCCGTAGTTGAACGACGATCCACCGAGCCCGTCACCGTGGGTCACCTCGATCACCGGAACCCCGGCCTCGTCGAGGGCACCGACGATGTCGCGCACCTCCTGCTCGGTGAACTGATGACGCTTGTGATGGCTGCCGTCACGCAGCGACGAGTCGGTGATTCGGATGTCGAGGTCGTCGGAGTACTTGCGCGCGTTGGCCATCAGGTCGGTCTTCGCAGTGGTCATGCCGAAACTCCCAACTTCTGCTTTGCGATCTCCTCGCCGACCTTGGTGGCGGCGGCCGTCATGATGTCCAGGTTGCCCGCATACGGCGGCAGGAAGTCGCCTGCACCCTCCACCTCGACGAAGATCGAGACGCGGGCATGGCCTCCGTTGATCACGCTCGGCGGATCGAACTGCGGGTCCTGCAGCAACCGGTATCCCGGCACGTAGGACTGGATCTCCTTCTCCCGCTTGTGGATCGACTCCGCGATGGCGTCCGTGTCGGCATCGGCCGGGATCGCGCAGAAAATGGTGTCGCGCATGATCATCGGCGGGTCCGCCGGGTTGAGGATGATGATGGCCTTGCCCTTGGCGGCCCCACCGATCGTCTCCACCCCCTTCGAGGTGGTGCGGGTGAACTCGTCGATGTTCGCCCGGGTACCCGGGCCCGCCGACACCGAAGCCACCGACGCGACGATCTCCGCGTACGGCACCGGCACCACCGAGCTCACCGCGTGCACCATCGGGATGGTCGCCTGCCCGCCGCAGGTGATCATGTTGGTGTTCGGGGCGTCGAGGTGCTCGCGCAGGTTGGCCGGCGGCACCACGGCAGGCCCCACGGCGGCCGGGGTGAGATCGACGGCCGTGATGCCCGCCGCCTCGTAACGCGGGGCGTATTCACGATGGACATAGGCCGACGTGGCCTCGAAGATGAAGTCCGGGCGTTCGGACGAACCGAGCAGTTCGTCTGCGCCGCCACTCATCGTGATCAGGCCACGGTCGGCGGCCCTCTTCATGCCCTCGGAGTCGGCGTCGATACCGACCATCCATCTCGGTTCGATGACCTCGGATCGTTCCAGCTTGTACATCAGATCGGTGCCGATATTGCCCGACCCGATGATCGCTGCGGTCAGCTTGGCTGCCACGTGCGCCTCCTGTTCTCGGTTACGAAAGTTCTCGTTGTCAGTCGAAGTCTGGTGAGTCGAAATCTGGTCAGTCGAAGTCCAGGGTCACGCTGCCCAGACCCGCGAACTCCGCGACGAAGTGGTCGCCGGAGGAGATGTCGATGGCGCGCGTCGCGGTCCCCGGCAGGATCACGTCACCCTTGCGCAGCCGAACCCCGAAACTGTCGACCTTGCGCGCCAGCCAGGACACCGCGTTGAGCGGGTGCCCGAGCACCGCCGACGAATTGCCCTTCGCCACGATCTCGCCGTTGCGGTGCAGCACCGCGTCGATGTCGCCGGTGTCGATGTCGGAGATCGCGACGCGCTGCTCACCCAGAATCCAGCCGCAGGACGACGCGTTGTCGGCGATCGTGTCCGGCAGCGAGATCTTCCAGTCCCGAATCCGGGAGTCGATCAGTTCGATCGACGGCACCACCCATTCGACCGCATCGATGACGTCCTCGTTCGTGCAACCCTCACCCGGCAGGTCCCTGCCCAGGATGAAGCCGACCTCCACCTCCACGCGGGGGAAGCACAGCTTCTTCGCGTCGATCGGGGTCTTCTCGAAGTACTGCATCTCGTCGAGCAGATGACCGTAGTCGGGTTCGTCGACACCCATCATCTTCTGCATCGCCTCGGATGCGAGACCGACCTTGTGACCGGCCACGGTGGCACCGGCGTCGAGTCGCTTGCGGATGTTGATCAGCTGGATCTCGTAGGCATCGACGACGTCGAGGTCGGGGTGCGCGGCGGTCGGCGGGTCGATGGCAACGGCGGTCTTCTCCGCGGTCCACAGATCTGCCGCGATCTGGTCACGAATCGCCTGGTCAACCACCACTACTACCTCGCTCTCGTCAGGGTGAACGTGTTCTAGTTTAGAACACGTTGCAAGGTTGCGACACGCCTGTGCGCGGTTGGGTTCCGCCCCGGCCGCAACGACAGACCCCGCGACGGACCCGGTCATCGTCCAGTTTCGCCGCACAACGCGCCGTCGTGCGGCGAGAATCCACTCATCGGGACATCTCGGCCGACCGACCGCTGATCGGGAGATGGCGACTCTCTCGCATCCGCGGCGACCGACGATCAGTGATGTCACACGTCGGTCCCGAGAGTTGGAGGTCTCATGCCGGGTCGTACAAGCAATGGTCAGCCACCGCAGACAGCTGACGAGTTCCGGATCATCGAGGCGGCCGCCGCGCCGACCCGGTTCGCCCGGGGCTGGCACTGCCTCGGTCTGCTGTCGTCGTTCCGAGACGGTCGACCGCACCAGGTGAAGGCATTCGGAACCACGCTCGTGGTCTTCGCCTCGGCCGACAGCGGCAAGCTCAATGTGCTCGATGCCTACTGCCGTCACATGGGCGGCAACCTGGCCCTGGGCACCATCAAGGGCGACTCGATCGCCTGCCCGTTCCACGATTGGCGCTGGGGCGGCAACGGACGTTGCACCGACATCCCCTACGCCAAGCGCGTGCCACCGATCGCGAAGACCCGCGCCTGGCCCACCCTGGAGCGCAACGGTCAACTGTTCGTCTGGCACGACCCCCAGGGTCGCAAGCCCACCGACGACGTCACGATCCCCGAACTCGAGGGTTACGGGTCACCCGAGTGGACCGACTGGACGTGGAACTCGCTGCTCGTGGAGGGCTCGCACTGCCGGGAGATCGTGGACAACGTCGTCGACATGGCGCACTTCTTCTATGTGCACTATGCGTTCCCCCGCTACTTCAAGAACGTCTTCTCCGGGCACATCGCCACCCAGTACATGCGATCGACTCCCCGGCAGGACGTCGAGGTAGGCACCAATTACGACGATCCCGACTCCGCATTGCGTTCGGACGCCTCCTACTTCGGCCCCTCCTACATGATCGACTGGCTGTGGAGCGAAGCACAGGGCATGACGATCGAAACCGTGCTGATCAACTGCCACTATCCGGTCACCTCCAATTCCTTTGTGCTGCAGTACGGCGCGATGGTGAAGAAGCCCGAAGGCGTGTCCGACGAGGTCGCCGAGGGCATGGCCGCCCAGTTCGCCCGTGGCGTCGAGGTCGGCTTCGAGCAGGACGTGGAGATCTGGAAGAACAAGGCCCCCATCGACAATCCCCTGTTGTCGGAAGAGGACGGCCCGGTCTACCAACTACGCCGGTGGTACGAGCAGTTCTACGTCGACGTCGAAGAAGTCACCGACGACATGACCAACCGCTTCGAATTCGAGATCGACACCGAGCGCGCGGTGCGGAGCTGGGAGGCCGAGGTCGCCGAGAACATCGCCACCGGAAAGACCCTGCAAACCAACTGAATCCCGGCCCGCCGGATTCCCACCAGAATGAGGATCACCATGACGGAAGTACTCGACAACCTGTCCGCGATCGCCGAGGACATCAGAGCACAGGCCGACGAGGCCGAGCTCCTCGGCCGCCTACCCGACGACACCGCCAAGAAGCTCAAAGCTGCCGGCCCCATCCGGCTGCTGCAGCCGAAGAAGTACGGCGGATACGAAGCCCATCCTCGCGAGTTCGCCGAGGCCGTGATGGCCGCCGCAGCCCTCGACGGCGCGACCGGTTGGGTGTGCGGCATCGTCGGCGTCCACCCGTGGCAGCTCGCCTTCGCCGATCCTCGTGTCCAGGAGGAGGTCTGGGGTTCCGACAACGACACCTGGATGGCCTCGCCCTACGCGCCGACCGGCATCGCGGTCCCGGTCGACGGCGGATACGTGTTCAACGGCCGCTGGCAGTTCAGCTCGGGCACCGACCACTGTGACTGGATCTTCCTCGGCGCGATGCTGGGCAACCCCGACGGCACCATCGCAGAGCCGCCGACGATGCTGCACATGATCTT
The DNA here is from genome assembly GCF_048537895.1 of Gordonia sp. CPCC 206044. NCBI lineage: Bacteria > Bacillati > Actinomycetota > Actinomycetes > Mycobacteriales > Gordoniaceae > Gordonia > Gordonia sp. CPCC 206044. The sequence continues at coordinate 5,609 of NZ_JBCLVL010000015.1, read as the reverse complement.
GCCCCGCAGCGACTACCAGATCGTCGACGACTCGTGGAATGTCGTGGGCCTGAAGGGAACCGGGTCGAAGGACATCATCGTCAAGGATGCATTCGTACCGTCTTACCGGGTGATGAACGGCGATCATGTCATCGACGGGACGGCGCAGCGGGAGTACGGGGTGACCGCAACGCTCTACAAGATGCCGTGGTCCAACATGTTCCCGCTGGGTATCACCTCGGCGGTCATCGGCATCGCGGAGGGCGCCCTGGCGGCCCACCTCGACTATCAGCGCGACCGGGTGGGCGCCCAGGGCACCGCGATCAAAGATGACCCGTATGTCCTGTTCGCGGTCGGCGAGGCGGCCGCCGACATCAATGCCGCGCGACAGGAACTGCTCGCCACCGTCGACCAGATGTGGGACATCGTCGATTCCGGACGCGAGGTGTCCTTCGCCGAACGTGCCGCCGGGCGGCGCACCCAGGTCCGTGCCGCCTGGCGGGCGGTGATGGCCGTCGACCAGATCTTCGCCCGCTCCGGCGGCAACGCGTTGCGGATGGACAAACCGCTGCAGCGTTTCTGGCGCGATGCCCACGCGGGCCTCAATCACGCAATCCACGTGCCGAGCACCGTGTACCACGCCGCCGCTCTGAGCTCGTTGGGCATCGAGCCGCCCGAGCCGCTGCAGAAGATGATCTGACCGTCGTCGACGCACGATTGCACACCCCGGCGACACAGCACTTCACTGCGCAACGCCTCACTGCGCAAGACCCCACTGGCACAACCCCTGGGCACAACCCCCTGCGTAAAGACTCAACGACACAAAGGAATCCCATGACAGAGATCAAGGGTCTCGGCTACCTGAAGATCCAGACGAACGACATGGACCGCTGGCGCACGTTCGCCTTCGACGTCCTGGGCTTCGCCCAGGGCAGTGGTCCGGACGAGGACGCACTGTACCTCCGCATGGACGAGCGGGCGGCACGCATCGTCGTGGTGCCCGGGGACACCGACGAAGTCGTGGACATCGGGTGGGAGGTCCGTGACGCCGCCGCGCTCGACCGGGTGCGGAACTCACTCGAAGGCGCAGGCGTCGCGGTCAAGCCGCTGTCCACCGAGGAAGCCGATGATCGGCGCGTGGAGGCGGCGATCTCGTTCACCGACCCTACGGGGGCGACCGTGGAGATCTTCCACGGCCCGGCCCTCGACCACAGCCCGATGGTCACCCCGTTCGGCGCGAGATTCGTGACCGGCGAGCAAGGACTCGGTCACGTCGTGCTGCCCACGATGGACCCGTCCGGCGCGTTGGATTTCTACACCGAGGTCCTCGGCTTCCGCCCACGGGGCGCGATGCGCCTACCCGCGCCACCCGAGGTGGGTCCGCTGCGAATCCGCTTCCTCGGCGTCAACGAACGCCACCACAGCCTCGCGCTGTGCCCGGCCCCGCACGGGGGAGCACCCGGACTGATCCACGTCATGGTGGAGGTCGACTCTCTTGACGCGGTCGGCCAGGCGCTCGATCGGGTCGTGAAGGACGGCTTCTCGGTGTCGTCGACATTGGGTCGCCACACCAACGACAAGATGATCTCCTTCTACGTGCGTGCGCCCGGAGGCTGGGACATCGAGTTCGGCACCGACGGCATGAAGGTCGACGAGACCCACTACACGGCCGAGGAGATCACCGCCGACAGCTATTGGGGTCACGATTGGTCTGCGAGCGAACCGCTGGCCGCCATGTAGGACTCGTGCCGCGCCGATCACCGTGATCCGCACGCCCACCCCCGAGAGCGTCCCGACCATGCCGGTCGGGACGCTCTCGGCGTCTGCGGGCGCCGAGCTCTCGCGACGGGACTTGATGTGATGGGCAGCACATCGTATATTTCGATTAGGCATATGCCGATTAGGAATCCCTACTCCGCCTCATCAGCCCCACGGAGGTGCTTGTGACCATCTCGATCGAATCCGCCACGACCCCGAATGCGGTCCTCGACCGCGCGTCTCTGGTCCTCGATGCATTCGACGGCCCCGGCCGGCTCACGCTCGCGCAGATCGTCCGCCGGACCGGACTGCCCCGCTCGTCGGTACATCGCATCCTGGAACGCCTCGTCCATCTGCGCTGGTTGCGCCGGGAGGGCCGCGACTACGAGTTGGGTATCCGGCTGATGGAACTCGGTTCGATCGCGGTGCATCAGGACCGGCTGCATCGCGCCGCACTGCCGTATCTGCACGAACTGCACCGGGCAACCGGCTTCGTGGTTCACCTGGCCGTCATCGACGGCAGCGATGTGCTCTATCTGGAGAAGATCGGCGGCGCGCTGGCAGAGGCGATCCCCACCCGCGTCGGCGGACGGCAGCCCGCGCACTGCACCGCGGTCGGCAAGGCAATCCTGGCGTACACCGAGGACAGGAACGTTGTCCACGGCCCGATGGTGCGCAAGACACGCTATTCGATCGCCACGCCCAACGACCTCGACGTCGAACTCATGAAGGTGCGCGCACACGGCATCGCCTACGAACGCGAGGAATCCCTTGCCGGTATCGGCTGCGTCGCCGCACCGATCGGCGAGATCGGTGAAGCGATCGCCGCCGTGTCGGTGTGTGGGCCCACCGATCGGATGACCTTCGATCATCGGCTGGCGGCTCCGATCCGCATGACAGCGCTTGCCATCTGGCGCAATTTCGATGACGGGTCGACGCGAGTCGTCCCGACCCTGCAACGGTCGCCGGGGCTGAGAAGGCAGCCCGCGATGGGCACTCGGATGCCGACGGCGGTGGCGCGATGACGCTCGACCCGGAGGTCGCGACGCTGTTGCCGGCCCTCGACCGCGGATTTCCCCGGGTCGAACGGATGAGCGGCCACGAGGCTCGCGCGGCGATTCGATCACGCCTACCGGCCGATCCGAACCCCATCGCCGTGGACCGGGTGATCGACCGCACCATACCGGGGCCCGACGGCGAACTGCCGGTGCGCATCTACTGGCCGGCCGACGCCCCGACCACGCCGGCGGTCATCGTCTTCGCACACGGCGGCGGATTCGTGTTCTGCGATCTCGACAGCCACGATGACCTGTGCCGTTCCATGGCGAACGGCGTCGGTGCCGTGGTGATGTCCGTCGGCTACCGGCGCGCGCCCGAACATCCTTGGCCCGCCGCGGCTCTCGACGTGCGGGCAGCCACCGAGTGGGTCGCCGCGCACGCCGAACAGATCGGCGTCGATGTGACCCGACTGGTGCTCGCGGGCGACAGCGCGGGCGGCAACCTCGCCGCCGTCACCGCGATCATGCTGCGCGACGATCACGGCCCGGCGGTGCGGGCCCAGGCACTGTTCTATCCGGTGATCGCCGCGGATTTCACCACCGAGTCGTACCGTCGATTCGCCGAGGGCTACTACAACACCGAGGCCGCCATGCGGTGGTATTGGGACCAGTACGTACCGTTGGCCACCGACCGCACCCACCCCCATGCATCACCGGGTCATGCCCAACTCGCCGGATTGCCACCGACCGTGCTGGTCACGGCAGGCTTCGACCCATTGGCGTCCGAGGGCCACGCCTATGCGCAGGCCCTCGCCGATGCGGGCGTGACAGCGCTGCATCGAGACCACCCCGGCGCAATCCACGGATTCATGACCATGCCGAGTCTGTCGATCTGCGGCCGGGCCCGAGCGCAGGCGTGGGCGGACATCCGTGATCTGGCCGACGGCCGACCGTCCGACGTGCCAGCGGCGCGATCCACGAGCACAGCGTGAGCGAGTGACCGCCGCGGGTACACCGAGGGCGACGGTCACTCGCCCTGTCGACGGCCCTGGGTCTCGCGCTCCACTTCCCGCCAGTGCCCGGGCCGGGGACCCGGGAAACCTTCGCCACTCGCCCCGCCCGCGGTGAACACGCGGTCGGCCTCGTCGATCTCGTCGATGAGTATGAGTGCGAGTTCTCGTTCGCTGGCGTAATAGCGCTCCGCCCAACGCATCGCGATACGCCCGTACGCCCATGCCGGTTCGGCCGCGGCCGCGGCCGCATCCACGGCCACCCGATGCTGCATCGCGTCTACCCGCTCCACGTGTTCGCGCAGCATCTCCTTGAGCCGCTGAGGATTTCCGAGATGCCCGAAAGCCACCCGAAGGAGCACACCGTGTTTGAGCATCGGTGGGTCGACCGGCGCGTCGAGCTCCCAGATCCGCACCGCCCGCCGCCCGGCATCGGTGATCTTGTAGACCCGGCGGGTGCGTCCGCCATCACCATTCATCATCCGCGAGACGGCATAGCCCTGCTTCTCGATCCGCTTGAGTTCGGAGTAGACCTGGCTGAACGACGGACTCCAGTAGTAGTGCCGGAGACTCCAGTCCGCCCATTTCTTGATGTCGTAGCCCGACACCTCTTCCTCGTACGCGAGCATGCAGAGGACCGCCCAGCTGGTCGGGGGAAGATCGGGCAGATCCTCGAAGCGCGTGGGTGTCGAGGTCACGGACAAATGGTATCAACCGCCCGTCTCGCGCCGACGCCCGATCGAACCGGGGCACCGCTGAGCGGGAGGACCCGGTTGAAGGCGAACCTCGCCTCGACAGATCATGTTGTCGGATAACGCGATTCGGAGGAAATGATGAGCCACGACCACGTGCTGATGCGCCCCACCGAGCCGACCCCGGAGTTGCTCCGGCGAGGGTGGGCCAACTTTGCCACCGGAGTCGCCGTGGTGACCGCACACGACGGAGAGTCACCGATCGGCTTCACCTGCCAGTCGGTGGTGTCGGTGTCGCTCGAACCGCCACTGATGTCCTTCTGTCCGTCCCGAACCTCGACAACATGGCCTCGGCTCCGGGAGATCGGCACCCTCTGTGTGAACATTCTGTCCGCCGACCAGGGAAAACTGTGCCGACAGTTCGCCGCGAGCGGTACCGACAAGTTCGCCGGCGTCGCCTGGTCGGCGACCACCAACGGCGCGCCTGCCATCGGCGGGGCCCTCGCGCACATCGACGCCCACATGGTGGCCGAGCACGACGCGGGAGATCACACCATCGTGCTCGCCGAGGTCACGTCCCTCTCCGCGGACGACAGCCTCGACCCACTGCTCTTCTTCCGCGGCGGATTCGGCGGATTCCACGGCCACTGACCGCCCGGCCACGGCAGCTCGCCGGCCCGTCTCCCGCCCCCCGCCAGTCCGCCAGTCCGCCGCCATCAGCCCGTCCGTCCGCCGCAAGCGCGAACCCTCTGTGTATGCGCGGACGTAGCCCGGTATTTGTCAACCTGTCTGAGACAGGTCGGTTATTTGGGTTCTCGGTTTTCTGGTTGGTTTGTGGTTGATCCCGACGATCGCGGGGACCAGTGGCGCCCGGGGGCGCTGTTGTCGGTATCGCTCGGGATGGCTTGTGTAGAGCTGATCCAGGCGATCCTGACGGCGTGCGTGAGTATGGATGAAACTGCCGTCGAACACCGAGCCCGGCGTGTAGCAGCCGATCCCGCTATGGCGGTGCTCGTCGGCGTAAGCGTGGAGGAACCGACTCGTCCATTGCTGGGCGTGGTCGAGGCTGTCGAACGTCTCGGGGCAGCTGAGATCGTATTTGACGGTTTTGAGGTTGCCCCCGTTTCGTGGACATCCTGATGGCCAGTTTCGTGCTGGCAGGAGAGGATGGA